>CAYTTW010000001.1:0-36487 GCA_964441005.1 uncultured Candidatus Saccharibacteria bacterium
GCCCAGTCAAACGGTGCAATCAATCGTTACCGTTCTGACGCAGGGCAAAATTAAAACCTACTTAGAGACTATTCTCCCGGGACAGCGGATCGATCAAGTGCGCCAGATGCTCATTAATACTGGCTTTACACCAGCCGACGTCGATACTGCCCTGCGTCCACAAAGCTATCCGAACCACCCGGCACTAGTTGACCTGCCAAGTGGAGTAACAACCTTGGAGGGCTACCTTTATCCTGATTCTTGGCGGAAAGATGCCAGCACCAAGCCACAAGACATCGTTAAGCAGTCGCTCGATGCGATGCAAAAACACTTAACGCCCGAAATTCGCGCTGGCTTTGTGGCGCAGTCACTCAATGTATATCAAGGAATAACTCTGGCCTCAATAGTCGAACAAGAAGTTTCGAAGCCCGAGGATCGCGCCCAGGTGGCCCAGGTATTTATTAAGCGTTTGAAGCAAAATATGCCGCTTGGTTCGGATATTACAGCTTACTATGGTGCTATTGAGGCCGGTCAAAAACCGACGGTAGATTTTGATTCAGCCTACAATACGCGCTTACATAATGGCCTGCCGCCGGGCCCGGTCAGTAATGTTACTTTTTCATCACTACAAGCTGTCGCGAGCCCAGCTCCCACCGACTATTTGTACTTTGTATCGGGCGACGATGGGATAACCTATTTTTCCCACACGCTCGAAGAGCATCAAGCACTCGTTAAGGAGCATTGCAAAAAACTCTGTGCCGCCACAGATTAACAGGGGTCGCCGGGCGTCATTTCGGTTGATTTTTGAATCTTATTATGCTAAAATCGGCCTAGCAGCCACTGCTGCTGTGATTGACTATATTGTCATAAATTCAGTGGTTTTAGGCTGCGCCAAGCGGGCTTTTAGGAGCCCACGGAGCATAGTATTCGTACCATTTTACAAGAACTCAACCATGACCCTATAAGCCGGTTGAGTAATTTGGGACCTCGCAGCTTGTACCGCCGGTTATTTCGACGGGCCTCGCGAAAAGCCTCACGCCGACGTTTGATTCGCTATGGACTGTTAACCCTCAATCTCCTTGTTCTGATTGGGGTGTCGGGCTTTGTGGCCTACGGTTCAAAGGGCAGTACCCCAGTGGCCCAAAATGCCATACTGGCGCCCAACGACAACTCGGCCGCGAATCCTCTTGATCAGCTATCGTCTGCCGATATTGCCGTCCACATTTCGAGAATTACGAAGCTGCCAGAAGCCTCGTCGGTAACCGAACACGCCGATACGGTCAATGCCGAGCTGGCAATTGCTCCCTCTGACGAAAAGGTAGTGGCAAAACCACAAATTGTGGCCACGGCTATAAGATCACGCAAGGACATTCAAATCTACACCACCCAGGCTGGCGATACCGTTACGACTCTGGCCACGAAGTTTAATGTCACCTCTGATACGATTCGGTGGTCGAATAATCTGACTGGCGATGCTCTGGGCGCCGGCAAGCAATTAATCATCTCACCCATCAATGGCATTGTGGTCACCGCGCAAGCCAGCGATAGCCCCGATAGCCTGGCTCAAAAATATCACGCCAATAAGGATCAGATTATCGCGTTCAATGACGCCGAAGTGAGTGGTTTGCCGGTCGGTGAAAAAATTGTTATTCCTGATGGATCGCTGACAACACCTACCACCCGCTTTGCTACCCCACCAAGCAATAGTTTTGCCTGGGGCGGCTATGCGCCAGTTTATGAAGGCAATGGCTATGACTATGGCTACTGTACGTGGTGGGCGGCCTACCGCCGAGCCCAGATTGGTCGGCCGGTGCCGAGCAATCTTGGGAATGCCAGTACCTGGAAGGTCTTAGCGCAACGCGCCGGCCTGAGCGTCGGCAATAGCCCCGCTACGGGTGCGGTTATCTGGACGCCACCGCGCGACTATTATGGGCATGTGGGCTTTGTCGAATCGGTCGACGCTGATGGTACCGTTCATGTATCTGAAATGAATGTAGTCGGTTGGGGCCGGGTGAGCACTAAAACTCTGACGGCTGACGAAGCCGCCGCCTACTCGTATATATACTAGTCCCTCGCTACGCTCGGTCTATGGACCCTATAACTTATAACCTGTAACCTATTGATATGTTTGTAGATAAAGTGAATGTTACTTTTCAGGCCGGGGACGGTGGTGATGGCATTATTAGCTTTCGGCACGAAAAGTTTATCGCGAAGGGCGGTCCGGATGGTGGCGACGGCGGCAATGGCGGTAACGTGGTGCTCGCTGCCAGCCGCAACCAAAACACGCTCGCCAAGTTTCGCTTTCAAAAACTTTTGGCCGCCGAATCTGGCAAAGCCGGTGGCAAAAGCCGTAAACACGGTAAAAGTGGGAGCGACTTAGTAGTGCCCGTGCCAGTTGGTACGGTCATTGTAAATGAAGCCGAAGAAGTTGTGGCTGATTTGGTTGAGGATGGACAGCAGGTGATCATTGCCAGCGGCGGTAAGGGAGGCTACGGCAATGCCCATTTCGTATCCTCGCGCCGCCAGGCGCCGCGCCTTGCTGAAAAAGGCGAAAAAGGGGAGACGCTGGCGGTCACTATGGAACTCAAAATGATTGCCGATGTTGGGCTGGTAGGGCTACCCAACGCCGGGAAATCAACTCTGTTGGCTAAAGTTAGCAACGCAACTCCAGAAATTGCCAATTATCCGTTCACGACGCTGCGACCTAACTTAGGTATGGTTGATATAGATAAGACCACCACGCTGCTGTTTGCCGATATCCCAGGGTTAATTGAAGGCGCCAGCCAAGGCAAGGGTCTTGGTGATGAGTTTCTGCGCCACGTCGAGCGCACCAGCGTACTCGTGCATATTATTGATGCCTACCAAGATGATCTGGTCCAGGCCTACCAAACGATTCAAGCCGAGCTGAAGGCCTACCAGCTAGACCTCAGTAAAAAACCCCAGATTGTGGTGCTCAACAAAATCGATGGTCTCGACAGCGAAATAGTTACCGACCGCCTCAAAACGCTACAAAAAGTCGTGCCAAAAAAGACCACCCTGCTCGCCATTTCAGCGCAGAGTGGCAGCGGGGTACCAGAACTACTGTTTGCCGTAAAGGCTCTGGTGCACAAACAATCACGGCCGGCAGAATTAGCCCAAGCCAAAGAGCTGCCAATTCTGCGCTTGTCGTCAACGGATGCCAGCTGGCGAGTATCTAAAGCGGCTGAGGGATATATGGTCACCGGACGCAAAATTGAACGCTTTGCGGCGCGCACTGACTTTAAGAGCTCAGCTGGCGTACAGCGTTTGCGCGACATTATGCACAAAATGGGCATTATGCACGAGCTGCAACGACAGGGTATTCAGCCCGGTCAACGGATACAAGTTGGCCCCTACCGACTGACTTACTAGCCCGATTCCCTAGGAAGAACTAATGGTTGTAATTTACAAGGTATAGTTATATAATAAGTTATTATGCATCTCCTTCGCGGCGCCGAAGTAGCGGCACCCAGTCGAATCCCCGAAGCCGGCCCCATAGACGAAACGTTGCTCGATCTGCGTAATGAGCTGGTTGGCCTCGCCAATGTGGTTGGTTGTTATGCGCTCGAAGGCTGGGAACCGGGCACGAACGAACATGGTACTTTCTATCGACATCCGCCACTGAACGGTGAAGGCGTATATCCAGCTTTTATCCAAATTACGACTGACTCAAGTGAGGAACTATGGGTGCAAGTTGTGCAGCGCCGCGTGCGAGAAGGTGGCTATACAGAGCTAGTACGCTGCCACAGCTTACGGCCGTTAATTTTTCCGACGTTTCGTGATTCGTATACCCGCGTGCACGAAGGGGCTGAATTAGACAAGCGTGGGGAGTACATAACTGAACATAGGAGCCACCAGCGTGGTTTTACGTACCAAGATGCCGAGTATTTGTGGTCATTACGACAAATCCTTGTCGGTGCTCGCCGCCGGTCTGATTAGTCGATTGCCTCTCGTCTCTCGCTTATCAGTTGCTATACTTTAGGGCGTGGCGCAAACATTTTATTTTTACGATTTAGAGACCTCTGGCTTTAATCCGCGCGAGGCTCGGATCATGCAATTTGCTGGCCAACGCACCGACCTGCAACTCAATCCCATTGGCCAACCCCACGATGTCTTTATTCAGCTGCCAGATGATGTCTTGCCTGAGCCCGATGCTATCCTCGTAACTGGCCTGACGCCGCAGCACGTGAACGCCGAAGGACTCAGCGAAGTCGATTTCCTGAAGTTGTTTTATGCAGAGATTGCAACGGCCGATACCATTTTTGTAGGCTTTAACTCGGTGCGTTTTGATGATGAATTTATGCGTTTTCTGCACTGGCGCAACTTTTATGATGCCTATGAGTGGCAATGGTCAGAAGGACGCAGCCGCTGGGACATGCTCGATCTCGTGCGCATGACCCGGGCCCTGCGCCCCGATCATATCCAGTGGCCCTTTGATAGTAGTGGGGCACCGAGCAATCGCCTCGAGCTGCTCACAGCCGTGAATAAATTAGAACATACCGACGCCCACAACGCCCTGGCCGATGTGCAGGCCACCCTCGCCGTGGCGCGCTTGATCTACAATAAGCAAACCAAATTGTTTGATTACTTACTTGGCATGCGCCAAAAGGCCAAGGTGGCAGCCCTGGTTAATGCCAAGCAGCCCTTTGTCTACAGCTCGGGCAAGTACCCCAGCGAATTTGAAAAAACCACCGTCGTCGTGAAGGTGGCTGATCATCCGAAGCGGCAAGCTGCCCTGGTCTACGATTTACGACACGACCCCACACCCTATGCGACGTTATCGCCGGCCAAACTGGCTGAGTTATGGCGCTGGAAAAAAGACAAAACTGAACCGCGCCTGCCTATCAAAGTATTGTCATTCAATCGGTGCCCGGCCGTAGCGCCCCTGAATGTTCTCGATGAGACTAGCCAGCAGCGCCTGCAGCTTGATCTCACGACCATTCAGACCAATCTGGCGCATGTTCAGAAAATTACCGGTTTTGCTAAACGGTTGCAGCAGGCGCTGGAACTACTGGATCAACAGCAACAAACTGAATTACTGAGTAACGAGAGTGACGTTGATGGCCAGCTCTATGATAATTTTATTGGGCCTGAAGATAAAACCATCATGAGCGCCCTACGGGCGGGCGATCCAGCTGAAATCAGCAGTTTTGCCGAGCAATTTAAAGATCCACGACTGTCAGCTCTGGTCTTGCCGTACAAAGCGCGCAATTTTCGACACGCTTTAACGGCCGACGAGCGGGAAGCTTGGGAGCGTCACCGCGAGCGTAAACTGTTGCAGGGCACACCGAGTCGTTTAGAACGCTATCTGCAGCGTTTGCAAGAGCTAGCGGCTGCCCCTCCCACCGCCCGTTCGGAGTATTTACTACAAGAGTTACAACTCTATGCCGAAAGCATTGTCCCGGACAGCGGTGAATAAAGCTTTATAAAGAGATTTGATTGAGGTGATTCAGTTGATGTTGGTGACGGATAAACCGCCAACGCAAGGCAATTTCGGCTACGCCTAAAACACCTGCCACTACCAGCATAAGGCTGGCAAAGTTCAGCTGAATATTGGTGCCCGGAATAATACCTAAAACAAAAAACTCCAACATAGACCACCTCGTAAGTGGGTCCATTATATATCTAATTGCCAGTTTGTCAAGAATATTGCTTAATGCTTATGGCTATGTTCGGCTGGCGGGGTCTAGAAATAAACGTCTTTTTTCGGTATAATAATTCGACTCATTTGAGACGGAAATTATGGACTCTATAGAAGTTAAAGGTGCTCGCGAGCACAATTTAAAAGATATTGATGTGACGCTACCGCGAAATAAGCTGGTAGTCATTACTGGTTTGAGTGGGTCAGGTAAATCCTCATTGGCCTTTGACACGATTTACGCCGAAGGCCAGCGCCGCTACGTCGAGAGCCTCAGTGCCTATGCTCGTCAGTTTTTGGGACTGATGGAAAAACCCGATGTTGATCAAATTAACGGGCTGAGCCCAGCGATTAGCATTGATCAAAAGTCGACCAGCCGAAACCCACGTTCAACGGTGGCCACGGTGACCGAAATTTATGATTACCTACGACTGCTCTTTGCGCGTATTGGCATTCCACACTGTCCGGTCTGTGGTAAGCCGGTTGCCCGGCAAACTACCACGGCCATTGTCGACCAAATTGCCGGCTTAACGCCTGATGCCCGGCTGATGATACTGGCACCGGTGGTGATTGATAAAAAAGGCGCGTTCGAGCATATTCCTGAGCAATACACTCGGGCGGGATTTGCCCGCGTCCGCGTTGACGGAGTAGTGTATGCGCTCGACGAGTTCCCGGAGCTCGACAAAAACTACAAGCACTCCATCGAAGTCGTCGTTGACCGACTCGTCAATAATGAAGAGAGCCGGGGCCGCTTGGCGCAGTCGGTCGAGCAAGGTCTGGACATCGCCGACGGCAAAGTAGTGGTACTCAACGCCGATAGTAATGACGAGTTGGCGTATTCGCTCAAGTACGCGTGCGTTGATCACCCGGATGTGGCCATTCCGGAACTCGAGCCACGGACCTTTAGCTTTAACTCGCCGCACGGGGCTTGTCCGGTATGTACTGGTATTGGCTCTCGGCTGGAAGTGGACCCCGAACTGGTAATCCCCAATGGTCGCCTGACCATTGCCGAGGGGGCTATCCGCCCCTTTAACCGGATTAACGTTGACGCCTGGTACACCAAAAAAATGCAGGCAGTAGCCGATAGTCACGGCTTTAGCTTACACGTGCCGACGGCCGAACTCACCCAAGATCAGCTCGACAAACTACTTTATGGCACGGGCAATGAACGCTACCGCGTGTCGCTGGGGCTGGGACGTTCGTTTGAAACGACCTACGAGGGCGTCATACCTAACTTGGAACGGCGGCACCGCGAAACCGAGAGTGATTTTATTCGTCGTGATATTGAACGATTTATGCAAGAACGTCCGTGCAACGCTTGTCACGGGTTGCGGCTCAAGCCGGAAGTTTTGGCCGTGACCGTGACCGACAATTCCATTATGGATATTTGTCAGTTCAGCATTGATGACGCTGTCAAGTTTTTTACTGATCTGAAGCTGAATGCCAAAGAAACACATATTGCTCACCAAATTATTAAGGAGATTCGAGCCCGGCTGCAGTTTATGCAAGATGTCGGGCTAAATTATCTCAACCTGCTGCGGAGCGCCGTAACGCTCAGTGGTGGCGAGGCCCAACGGATTCGCTTGGCGACGCAAATTGGCTCGGGCCTCATGGGCGTGCTCTATGTGCTCGATGAGCCGTCGATTGGCTTGCATCAACGTGACAATGCTCGGCTGATTGCTACCCTCAAGCGCTTGCGCGATCTAGGCAATAGCGTGATTGTAGTCGAACACGACGAAGAAACGATTCGCACCGCCGACTACCTTTTGGATATTGGGCCAGGTGCCGGTATTCATGGTGGGCACGTGGTAGCCGAGGGATCACCCGAGCAGGTAGCTAAGGTGAAACAAAGTATTACTGGCCAGTACCTCAAAAGGGCCAAGACCATTAGCACACCCAAGAAGCGCCGAGCTGGCAATGGCAAGACCGTAATCGTCAAGGGTGCGCGTGAAAACAATCTGCAAAACATCGACGTGGAAATTCCACTTGGCAAGTTAGTGGTTGTCAGTGGGGTCTCGGGCTCGGGCAAGTCTAGCCTGATTAACGATATTTTAGCTAAGGAGTTGCAGGCCCGGTTGCACCGCGCCAATTTAGTTCCCGGCCGCCACGACGATATTGAAGGCATTGAACACTTGGACAAGGCCATCGTGATCGATCAATCACCAATTGGTCGTACGCCGCGGTCTAACCCGGCCACCTATACGGGTTTGTTTACGCCAATACGCGAATTGTTTGCGGCCACACCTGAGGCCAAACTGCGCGGCTACTCGCCGGGACGTTTCAGCTTTAACGTCAAGGGCGGACGCTGCGAAAACTGTGCTGGTGACGGCATTATCAAGATCGAAATGCACTTTTTGCCGGATGTCTACGTGCCGTGCGAGGAGTGCAAGGGCAAACGCTATAACCGTGAGGCGCTGGAGATTCACTACAAAGGTAAAACCATTAGCGACGTGTTGGAGATGACCTGTGAACAAGCCTTAGGATTCTTTGCCAATATTCCCAGCATTGCGCGCAAACTTCAAACTTTGGTGGATGTGGGACTGGGCTATATTGCTCTAGGGCAGCCCGCCACCACCCTCAGTGGCGGCGAAGCGCAGCGCGTCAAGCTGGCCACGGAGTTGTCGCGCCGACCAACTGGTCGCACCCTGTACATTTTGGATGAACCGACGACTGGCCTGCACATGGCCGATGTTGATAAATTGTTGCACGTGTTGCACGCGCTGGTCGATGCCGGCAATAGCATGATCGTTATTGAGCACAACCTGGACATTATCAAGTCGGCCGACCATTTGATAGATATGGGCCCGGAAGGCGGAGCGGCCGGCGGTCTGGTCATTGCGACCGGTACACCAGAGCAGGTCGCCAAAGTAGCCAAATCCTATACCGGTCAGTTTTTAAAGAAAATGCTATGAGTGATCCGGAGGTTCTCGCTAGTCCGCGGCGAGTGCCACTATCCGCATGGCTGTATAGTGGGCATGTCTGGACGGTCTTTACCCTCTCACACCCGGAATATTATCAACTGGCAGAGTACCGTGCGGCCGAGTATCGCCGACCGCCGGCCGCTCGGCTTCACCAATTGCCGTGGTATGCCCAAGATGAGATGGTCTTACAACAACACCTGAGTCAGCAACTCAGGCTGGTAACCAACTGTGCTCTCAAGGAGTTGAAATTACCTGACTTTTCGGCCACTCGAGCGGATGAACGCAAACAGTTAGTACATTATCTTGATCATGTGATGTCGTTGGGCCTTGAAAAGTGCACGGACTTGATTGCCCTCGACCGCACTCTTCCATCAAAACTTAGTCCGGTTGATCGTGAGCTGCTCGAAGCTTTGTACCAAGAACCATCAGCTGTACCGCTTGATCGATTACTTGGACACCTTGCGCTGCAGGAGTAAGTTTATTTTTTACCAAACCGACCCAGCAGCTTTTGACGGATTTTGTCGTCTTTGGCCAGATGGTAGATAGTCGGGCTAAAGGAAAACAACATGGCGGCCACAATAATCGGCAGTAAGTACTTGTCGATATTGGGTACACGGCTACCAAGCACGGCGCCGAGTAGCGTCACGCCGACTCCCCAGATTGAAGCCCCAACTAGGTCATAGCCAATAAAGCGTTTACGAGGCATTTTACCAATGCCGGCCACCAAGGGTGCAAATGTCCGCAGTATCGGCACAAAGCGGGCAAACAACATCGTCTTGCCCCCATGGCGGTCATAGAACTTTTCGGCTTGCTCGATGTACTCTTGTCGAAATAGTAGACCGTCTTTTTTCTTAAAAATACGCGGACCGGCCGTGCTGCCAATGGTGTAGCCAACGTTATCGCCAATAATAGCCGATGCGACGACTACCACTAATAGCCAGCCAAGTGGCAATTTGTGCTGAGCGGCAAAAAAGCCGGCCGTAAACAGCAGGGTATCGCCTGGCAAAAAGAAGCCGAGCAGCAAGCCAGTCTCGGCAAAGATGATCAAACCAACCAGTATCAGGCCGCCGCTTTGAATTATTTGCTCAATATTAATGCCAAACACCACACCAGTTTGGCATTCCGAGCGGTACGTGTCCAGCTTATTGCTTTTTAAAGAGATGAAATTTGAAACGTAATCTGTTATACTAGTCGGTCGAAGGAGATGTCCGTGAGCGACCAGGATATTGCTATAGTGCTAGAAAAACGTGAGGTTCTCGGCAAAGCTGTTAAAGGCTTGCGCCGCACTGGTATGGTTCCAGCGGTGATTCATGATCACGGCAAGGATTCAGTGGTGGTTATGGCACCATACTTACCGCTCTACAAAGCCTATCAGCAAGCTGGCAAACACCACGCCGTTAATCTCACCGTTGGTGCTCAAAAATACCTCGCCATGATCAAAGATGTGGATTTTGAGCCAAAGAAAAATCAACTCCGCCACGTGGTCTTTAATGCCATTGACCGCAATGAAAAGGTTGAGACCGAAGTACCGATCAATTTGGGAGAAGACTTGCCGGCCGAGCGAGCTGGACTCATGGTGCTGCGGACGCTTGACCATGTGCTCGTCGAAGCCTTACCCGACAAGTTGCCAGACGAAGTAACGGCCGATGGTAGCGCGCTGGTTGAGATAGGTGATCGTCTAACCGTGGCCGATGTATTGATCCCCGCTGACGTTACCTTGCTCACTGAAGCTGATCAAGTTATCGCCGTCGTCGAAGAATCCGCTGCCCAGCAAGCGGCCGCGGAAGCGGAAGCCGAAGCGGCTGAGGCCGAAGCTGCCGCTGCAGCCGAGCCCGAGTCAGCAGCTGATGTGCCAT
The DNA here is from genome assembly GCA_964441005.1 of uncultured Candidatus Saccharibacteria bacterium. Lineage (GTDB taxonomy): Bacteria > Patescibacteriota > Saccharimonadia > Saccharimonadales > CAYTTW01 > CAYTTW01. The sequence goes on from CAYTTW010000001.1 coordinate 10,413, forward strand.
CTGAACACGGTGGTGACAAAGACGAAGAAGCCCCTGAATCTGAAGACCAATCCTCTTAAAGCAACCGCCCTACTCCTCCATAAAGCCACCGGATTGGTGAGCCCAGAGTTGAGCATAGACACCATTTTGGCGTAGCAATTCCTTATGCGTCCCAGACTCCACGATCTGGCCATTTTCTAACACCAAAATACGATCCATTTTTTGAATGGTACTGAGGCGATGGGCAATAACGATAGCAGTGCGGCCTTCCATTAGCTTCCAGAGAGCGTCTTGAATCAAACCCTCGGACTCAGAGTCCAGGGCACTGGTAGCCTCGTCAAGGAGCAGAATTGGTGCATTCTTCAGCATGGCCCGGGCAATGGCGACCCGTTGTCGCTGACCACCAGACAATTTTGTCCCGCGTTCACCGACCAGTGTGTCGTAGCCATTTGGCAGATCTTTGACAAACTCGTGGGCGTTAGCCAGTCTGGCTACAGCAGTGACCGCCTTGTCGCTGGCTTCGAGCTGGCCATAGCGAATATTTTCGGCAATCGAACGGTGAAACATCAAGGGCTCTTGCGACACATAGGCAACATTACGACGCAAACTCTGCTGCGTCGCCAGCGCAATGTCTTGGCGGTCGATACTAATGCTCCCGGACTGAATATCCATGAGGCGCAAGATTAATTTCGTAAGAGTTGTCTTACCACTACCGGAATGTCCAACCAGACCTACCTTTTCGCCTGGCTTAATGTGGAGGCTAAAATCTTGGAACAGCGGCTTGTTCGGTTGCTCGGGATAGAAAAAGGTCACGTGGTCAAAACGTATATCGCCGCGTACCGCATTCAGCTCACGGGCGTCAGGGACATCCTTAATTTCTGGTGCCAACTGGAGCATCTCGGTCATATCGTGGGCATCACCAAAACCACGGGTTAGGCTACGCATCAGGTGACCCAACTGCCACAAGCGCCCCAGCAAGTTAAAGGTATAGCTAGCAATCAGGTAAAACAGACCAATTTGGGCATGGTGCACTGCCACCATGTACAAGCCAAACATAAAGGCCAACCAGTTTTGGCTGTGATTCAAAATGCTATAGACAGCCTCGTTAGAAATGGTGATTCGCCGGTTAGCGTAGGTGCGCTTCATGACTTCTGCCGTGCGCCGCTCAAACAACTTGGCCTCGAGCTCTTCATGTGCAAACGTTTTCACCGTTTGGACATTAGCAATCATGTCCGCCAATTGGGCGGTTTGCTCAGACTCGGCCGCCGCTTCCTTGACGTTAAAGGGTTGCTGACGGCGGGTCCGCTTGAGTAGTAACGCCACGTAGACAGCGCTGATCGCCAGAAAAAGCCCCACGTAAAGCGGTGCTTTGGGCAGCAGAATGACAATGGTGGCGATAAAGGCCACAATGTTGGTCCAGACACTAAAGGCAAACTCGTCAAAGAGACGCTCAAAGGCGTTTATAAATTTAGTCGTTTGGGACACGATTGCCCCACCAAAGCGGTTGGCATGGAAGGCGTAGGATTGCGCGGTCAAAAAGTTAAAGCAGCGTTCGGCTAGCTCGCGCTTCACCACCGTTTCAAAACCCCACAGGAGCCACACGCTCAGCCGCCAACAGATGTTGGTAATTAACAGTAGTCCAGCATAAAGAGCCAGTGTTGGCCCAAAAGTTCCCCAGAAATTGTGAATATGGCCGTCATGGGCGCTCAGGGCATTAAAAGCATTAGCAACCAAGAGTGGCGCGATGAATTGATCAGACAACATGCCAATAGTACTGGTGCCAAAAATGGCCACCAGCATACCTTTGCGTTGACGCATATGTTGCCAATAGAGCGACAGTGTTTGTCGCGGTATAGAAGCTTGTTTCATAGCCGGTCCGCCTCCTCGCGGGGGCCATTACGTGGTGAAAATTTAAGGGTGTTTTGGTTTGAACAAGGAGTGACTTAGGCCGTCACGCGGACGGCTTGGCCACACCGAATTACAGTAGGTACTAACATTTTTTAGCCGCCCTTTCCTTTACATTAATAGGCTTGTGAAAGTATAACATGCTTGTCAACAGATACAAAATTGATGTCATTTTTACCCGTCTGGTACAATACCTGACGGCTCTATGGAAAAGATTATTTTGTACTACAAATTTGTACCCATTGCTGACCCGGAGACGGTGCGTTTATGGCAACGCGCCTTGTGCGAACAACTTGGCCTCAAAGGCCGTATATTAATTAGCAACAAAGGCCTGAACGGGACACTGGGCGGCACTATTGCTGCACTAAAGCACTACAAGCGGGCCATGAGTGAACATTCACTTTTTGGCGGTATTCACTATAAGTGGAGTGATGGCTCGGCCAGTGATTTTCCCAAGCTCAGTATTAAAGCGCGTCCGGAAACGGTCACGCTGGGCTGGGAGCCACCGGTCGATGAGCAGGGTATAGTCGATGGTGGCCATCGGCTCAAACCGAAGCAACTGCACGAGTTTATTCGTCAGCATCCCGACGCCGTGTTATTTGATGGCCGTAATGAATATGAAAGCGCCATCGGCAAATTCAAAAACGCTGTCACGCCGGCGGTCAAACACTTTCGTGATTTTCCGGCGGAGCTCGACAAGCCGCAGTATCAGGAACTCAAAACCAAACCAGTTGTTACCTATTGTACGGGCGGTATTCGCTGCGAAAGTCTCAGCGCGCTCATGAAGCAAAAGAGGTTCCAGGAGGTCTATCAGCTCGACGGCGGCATTGTCAGCTATGGTGAAGAGTTTGCTGATGATGGACTGTGGGAGGGTCAGTGCTTTGTGTTTGATAAGCGCATGAGCGTCAGCTTTTCAGCTTCGTCAAAAGATATCGGTGCTTGTATCCATTGCCAGGGTAAAACCAGTCGATATATTAACTGTGCTAATAAGGCTTGTAATCGGCTGATGCTCGTCTGTCCTGACTGTCAGCAAGAGGCGGTATGCAGTCCGAGCTGTCAGGCAGCGGTGACTGTCTAATTTCATCTCTATTTGACTGACCGGTATAGAATATTGTAGAAGGAGTTTACGATGGCACCGGCTAGGAGACATTATGAAGTGGGAGGTGGATGGAAGGGGCTGGACCTAAGTGGTCAGAATAGGCCACACGGTAGTGAAAGTAATACACGTGGCCTGGCGAAAGCTTTGGGTCTGGGAACGGCTGGCGTTATGGGACTCGTGGGGGCTGGCGAGTTTATTGTGGGGTACCATACGGTGGCCCTTGGCTCGGAGTTATTTGCCATGGGGGCATTGAGCTTGCCGTTTGAACGTGTCAGTCGCAATAAATGGGCAGTTGCCTTAGCGACTGGCAGTTTTGCCGTGGGGTCTTGGCTCGGCATCGTCAAGCCGGTCATGAATCTGCATCACGAGAGCCCAAAAACAGAGCAGGTGACTACCCCAACCACTACGACAACGCCCAAAACAACCGAGGCGACGGTGTTATTTTTGCCAGACGTGGTGAACCAGCCGCCGTTATTTCCAACTCCCTGTCACGACGTACCGCCTCATACGGTTCAGCCTGGCGAAAGCATTTCCTCAATTCTCGCTGATAAAGTTCACGGCGAGGGCTACACGCCGGCCCAGCTAGCAGCTATTTTTAAAGCCGATTCATCACTCAAAATTGACGCTATCAAACAAGACCAAGTCATCGATTTTAATTGCCCGTAAGCTAGTCTTTGTTGCCAATCACGCAATTAGGATCGAGAGGCATAGCGCGGAGAAAATTAGTCGCCACCTCGGTTGGGGTGCCGGCCCCGAAATGACCAGGCATGGGGGTGTTTCGATCGGGAAAACCTTCCCAAACCGACACCACGCCAAGACAGTTGACGACGGTAAAGCGGGCATCAGCGTTATTTTCGGTCGTTCCGGTTTTAGCGGCAAAGCCGTTGGGGTCAACTTCCTCGTCCAAATGAAAGGTGCGGCCAGTGCCATCATCATGAACTACCGCCTTCATAGCTTCAGCCACCTGCACTGTAATGTTGTGGGGCACAACTTGGTCGCCGGTGGTAAAAACGTGGGGGATATTGCTGGCGTCGAGTGTAACGTGGTCAACCGTGTAGCTGGGTGTCGTTTGGCCGTGGTTGAGGATAAAGCTGTTATAAGCCGTCGCCAGACCGCGGGTTGAACTCGGCAAGGTCCCGAGTACGCTGGAGAATGGTACATAGGATGTGTCAACATCGAGCCCCAGTTGCTTGGCAATTTCAAACGGGGCGCTGACACCGTAGCGCTGGGCGACCTGAACGGCTACGATGTTGGACGATTTGGCTACAAATTCTTTGAGACTGCAGCTGTCGCCGGCACATTCCTTGCCCTTCACAGGATAATCTTCACCGTTATTAACTTTGGGAATCACAATGGTCTCCGGTTCGGGGTAGCGCGTATCGAGCGTCTCGCCATGCATTAAGGCTACGGCCAGGAAGAACGGCTTATCACTGGAACCGACCTGACGCAGTGCGTCGGCAAGGTTGTATTCCGAATTGCCACGACCACCAATTACGGCTTGAACAGCCCCGCTGGGGTCGACAAAGGTTAGAGCTAGTTCCGGATCACCGCTGTGATAGCCAATAGCGTCAACGGCTGCCACGGCTCGCTGCTGAATGTCACCGACTAAGGTTGATACTACCCGGGCGCCAATAAAATCTTTGGCCAGGTCAATTTTCTGAAGCTTCTTGGGGTTTTGCTCGGCTAGTTTTTGATTAATAAGAGCCTCGGCCTCTTTTTTGGCATCGGCCACAAAGTACTGGGCCCTGAGCCCGGCGGCGGTTACGACGTACATGCCGGCGACTTTACGCGTAGCAATCGGGTTGGGACGTACATACTCGGTGAGGGGGTGCAGACGATGATCAAGCCATGGAGTATAGAGGTTGGCATGTTTGGGATCGCACTTGATAAGATCACGGAGAACTTCGCTTTGAGCGCCAGCCAAGGTTTTCATCTCTTTTGAGCTGGCGTAATCATCCATCCGGGAGGGGGCCCGAATTAAGCCGGCTAAGACCGCCGCCTGAGGAATAGTGAGTTTATTAGGCGTAGTACCAAAGTATTTACGGCTGGCCATGACGATGCCGCGAGCGTTACGGCCATAGTCAATGCGATCCATAAAGTCACGCTCAATTTTGACCTTTTTCTCGGCCAACGTGCCGGGCATATCTTGCTCCATTCGCCGGGCCACCTGAATTTCGTGAGCTTTTTCTTTTAATGACAAGTTTTCTCGTGGCATACCTTCAAAACGCCAGCTGGCATCGTCCATTTCGATGGTGGAGGCCCCTTGCCATGTTGGTTTTGGCTTTAAGCCCAATTTCATGGCTACCCACCCAACAAAATCGTGCTTGGCGGCACGGAACAAAGCCTTAGTATCGGCCGCGTCATCACGCTCGACGTAACGAACATCCTCACGGCAAATCAGGGCCATGGACATAGTATCGGCTATGGGTTGATCGCCAAGTGGTTCGTACTCGGCTTCCCCAGCATATGCCAAGGCATTAGCTGGAGTGCAGTTGGGAATGTTGGCTGGGCATATGAGGTTAATAAGCCCACCGGCTGGTGTGGTTTTAGGCATCTCGGCAGCTGGTAAAGGGTCGAGGGCCCCATTTGGTGAAGGCACCCGGTTTTCCACCACATAATTGTGGTAACCCAGTCCCAGCCCAGCGCCGGCCGCCAATGTCAAAGCTGCAAATGCTTTTAGCGCCATATAGTCGTGTCCTTAGGCCGCAACGCGTCTGAGTAAGGGATTATTGGATTCCATCTGGCCAGTTGCCGGATTGAAGCCGTTGGGAACACGCTCAGCACCCATTGTCTTGATCCAGCCAAAGTCAATCGCTGTGGTGTTATTGGCTGCAAACGTCGTGGAATCCAGGCAGTACTTTTCGTCAAAGGTCAGGTGCGGCATATAGCTGTATAGTTGGGCTTGATCGCTATAGGCTTGGTTAATGTCCACACCGGGGACAAACGGGTGGCTATCGTCAATCAGAACATCGACATTTTGCGGGGTAATGCCATGAGCCGAGGAGGCGACCGCACGAGCGTGGGCCCGAACCAATATTGACATGGCTTCATGGGCGGAGACAGGTGGTTTCCCAGGTTCACTGAAGGCGGGGATCAAGACCTGTTCAACCGGGCAGGCCGTGTCATTGGCAATAATGCTGACGGTCCTCAAAATGCTGCGCGCTAAGTTATTATTGTTGTCGGCACCAAGCAGGGGCAAGCCATTAAACCACCCTGTTTTCAGTGATGTATCAATACAGCCGCCAAATTGCGGATCGTCCTCTTTGACAGCACACTGTAAGTCAGTCGGACTCGTACCCGACGACACATCTGGCAATGGAGTGTAAAACTTCAGGCTAGAGATATCGATACCTTGGCCATTATCACCGCTGACAGTCCATACTCCTTTGCCGTTATTCTGACCTTCTGCATGGGTGAGGTTTGGCAAGACAATCCGCGTGACTAAATCCGCATCAATCCGCGCCTTTGAAGTGTCAACGACGCGGTGTCGACTTTGCTTGACGTCGTGGAAGCGGACCCACTTACCAACTTCTTCATCGGTCTCGAGCGAAAATGTATTACTAATTTGACTCTTACGTGCCGCGAAGACCAGCTTGCAGTCCACTGAGCCTAAAATGGCATGCCCCAAACCAGCAGCGTGATTGGCTTCACCGCGGAAGTCGCAGACACGTTCTCGCACTGGGTCCATGACTTTGCCTTCGATTTTTGGCAGAGAATTAACTAAGGTAGCACCTGCCGCCAAGAACGCGACGAGACCACTGCCCAGCAAGATCTTGCCTTTGCTGCGTATGCGGGTTTTGACTTCAGGGTAACGGTCAACCATAGAGACCTCTAGAAAAGTGCAATCTGTTTATTTTTAAATTCATTGGGCAAAGCCCCTCGCCGTTGCTGATCGCGGGCCTCATCGATGAGGGTGCCCCCTTCACCATCTGGAAAGACGCCGAGTTTAACCGATTCTCCCCCGAGCATTTTGACCTGATCTATATAGCTCATAAGCGAATGGGTATCGATAAACGGATGATTATTATTGTAGCCATCAATACCAGCCAGCGAGCACCATTGGTCAAGCTTGGTACCGGTGGTTTTGCTGTCAAAAGGCGACACTACTTGTTTGTCGTGGGCATGAGCTTCAGCCAGTCGTTGGCTAACAGGCGTCGTATTGGACGGATTGAGACGGAGCTCACCCATGTTGAAATTGACGACTGATGGGGGGATACCATAGTTGGCCCAGAGATATTGACGAACGGCACTCCGCAAGCTCCAGCTAAAATCGATACCTTGGGGCTTAAAGATGTATTCCTCCAAACAGTATTTGTCGGTCAGGAAGAGACGCAGCGACTTCATCGACTCATCAATAACGTCACTATCACTACTTAATAAACCACGCGAATTCGCATCAATATCATAGCGGCCCACATAATTCTTGCCAGTGGGATCAACGCCTTGGCATACAAAAATGCGTGCGCCAGCACTATCTTTACTATCACAGACCTGGCCCAGTAGGGGCTCCATAACAAGATCGCCAATAGTAATGCCATTATCACTACCATCTTCACCGCGCTGGGTCACTCTTAAGGATTCCTCTTGCCAGTCGTAGCTCAATTTAGCCATATCCGGGAAGTAGAGTCCGACTTTTGTGTCGGCCACAGTTACAGCGTAGGGGTTGTTACCAATTGTGTCTTTCTCGCCCCGCCCCAGTGCATACATGGGAACCATACCTATATAGCCACTGGGTGAACGAACATCGAGTCCTTTAAAAGCTGAGCCTGCCTTGGCCTTATTGACTGGATCATTCAAATGAATATCGGCATTCATAATACTGACCCCAACCGCACAAGCCACTGCGGCCAACCAAGCCACCGCACCTTTAGCACGGTGGTTACCATTATTAATAATAATGTTATGGCGGTACGGTGGTGGCTGGTCATAGTACTGATCAGCGTATTGATTAGCATAGTACGGTGCTGGCGCCTCCCATTGCTCAGGAGGTAGCTGCCCACGATCAATATCCTGGTAGTCGGTGTTCTCGTACGCTGGTCCGCGCATTGATGCCTCTTTCTAACTCATGCACCTATCATTATACGACTGGCTTCGTCTAGTTCGTAGTGTCAGTCCGTACTCAGACTGGCTACTCTTACGATAGTATATTGTTTGTGAATTTACAACTTTAGGGTCTCAAATTGCTTTTTTAGTGCGTATCGTTTTTTGTAACAGGGGCAGTACTTTGACAAATGAGGCGGACTGTACTTTAATAAGACTGATTTGGTCAGTACTTTGGAGTGTCTAACGAATAAGGGTAATAATGGTAAAAGTCAGCCAGCCAATTCCAGCGCCACAAGGCCGTCGGGCTCCCGTGCCGTACCGCGGCGGGCCACCGCGTGGTTTGCCGCCACCCCAAGAACTTGGGCGGTCATGGCGCGTACTCACAAAAGAGAGTCTTATCCAGCGACATCCACGATTGGCCGTTTTGCTTGGAGGGCTTGGTCTCTACGGAGTCTTGCTCATTGGCCACACTGCCGATAAAGTGCCACTACTCAACAAAGCTCTCGATGTGCCCGCAGCGGTTGGTCACACTCTGCGTCACGATGGACGAGTCTGTGTTGATTCAGTTAAACCGGCGCCCGCTTTTCCAGACACTACCCTCGCCAAAACCACGGCGACCACCGAAGACGATTCCAAGCTACTCTTTCACTTTTTCAGCTACTGTTTGAGCAAAAAGGGCCTGCAGCACGACGATGCTGGTAAAATTAGGGCTGAGGTAACGATGAAATTTGACGATAAACGAGCCGTTGATCTCTGGAAGGCCAATCTAACCATTGGGCAGAGCCTGTACTTGCCGGCCAGTCCGTATGCCTTTGTCGCCAACCTCTCGAAGGAAGAATGTGCCGAAGATTATGATCATATTCAGGCCAAAATTCATAGTAGCGCGCATGCTCTCGCCAATTCTCAAGTGACGGCTGCCGATATATTGGCCACTAAAGACGTTCCCTTAACGAGTATGGAGCACACCAGCGATACTTCGGCCGCTGTCGTGCGTACCGCCATTTCCTGTGCGCTGGCTGGCACCGCTAATCAAACCACGCCGTAGAGGTAATAAATATGGGCTTATCTTCACCACACCTACCTGAAGCCAACACTTTTTTACGCTTTAATAGTACGAACTTATTGCCAATACTCGATCGCTTAGAGGCGGGTGTCGTTGAAGATGATAGTCGGCTTCGGCTGGTAGTAAAGGGTTTGCTGGCAGCCGGCATTGTGGCACCACCACTTATTCTAGAGGCTATGCCAGCCAGTGCTATGACACCAGCCGTCTACCAAGCCAGCCATGAAGTTCAGCCGAGTTTTTCGCCAGTACCGAATGAAACACCAGAGGTGGTAGCTCCTCAGCCGGCATTTCGTCCGCCAGCCGCGCCTCCAGCGCTGTTATCGGTGTCTGCTGCACATACTGAAGCCAAGACGTTTCAGCCAGTTGAGCCTATCGCTGGACCAATTCGGGTTCCGGCACCGATAACCGTCGCGCCAACGGTTACGGAGGCTATATCCATCCCAAAAGTTGCTGATTTGCCCACCAGTATTGACTTGAGTCCACCACTTGTGCCACTTGAAACAACACTTCCCGCGGTTCTTGAGTCACCTGAAGCGATCGCCGCGTCCGATATGCGGTATACAACGCCTCTCAGAGCGCAATTAGTGAGCCCACCGCCAGTAGCTGATACGGTGTCTCTGGAGCGCGCTAAGCCTATTGTAAAGGTTCAATCCACCTTTGTGCCCGTACACCCGCCTACCAGCCCAACTGCAAGCCAAGAGGGAACCAATACTCCGGCTCAACCAAGGCTCGCTGTGCCGCCTGCGGCAATCACTGAGCTGCCGCCAAAGCCAAAGGCTGATCAGCCGGTCTTAGCGGGGGCCGACCATCTTCCCGCACCACCAAAATCGACTGCCAAAACCTTCAAGCCTGTTTTGCCGCGTTTGACTGCGCCACCAGCTGCTTCGGCTTCGGTTGTACCACCGTCCGCCGAAGCTCCAGCGGCTTCGCCTCCGCAAAAAGAGGCGACAACTGCCGAAAAGAAGGCAGCTGCTGTTAAAACCGCGCTTGATCTTGCCTGGTCTAGTGGTAATCATGGCAAGACGCCGAAAGACGAATACAAAGCAGCGGTTCAGCAGTTTAACGGCAGTGATGATGAAGATGTTTATACAGACTGTGGAGTCTATGATGCCACGGTTTACCGCATGTCAGGTGCTGATCCCCAGTTTTTCCTTCGTGGTACGGCCAATCAGACCACGTATTTAAATACGACCGGTGCGGTCTGGACTCATATTGGACCAGCTGAGCACACCGCCGATCTGCAGCCAGGCGACGACATTATTTACGATAAAACTACGAGTCCGAAAAACCCTATTGGACACACCTTTATTTTTACCGGATCTTTGCCAAATGGTGATAATGCTGCCGCAGCGTCGTGGCATGGGCATGCGCCAGAAACATTTCAAGTGACTGACAAATATTTGCAATCCGAGCCTTTCCAGATCTATCGTTTAACAGACGCGCCAATACCGGCTCCAACTCCTCCCGAAGCCTCCACACCACCAGTAACCCCTGCACCGTCCAACAAAACACCAAGCTTTAAGGCGGTCGTGGTACCACCCCCAACACCGAGCTCACCTGAGCAGCCCGCTCCCGAGGTGCCGACTACCAATACTGCTCCAGTGCCTCCTTCCAATCAGTTTAAAGCGGTAACGCCTCCGCCGAATCCGCAGCCACCAGCCCCAGAGACGGCACCGACCACACCAGCGCCAACTGCTCCTTCACCAGCGCCAGCCCCCAAGCCGCCGGAAGCAGCCCCAGCTCCACCATCAACTGAAACCCAGCATACCGATCTGGAACACCAATTTGCCCCGAACGATGAAATCAAAAACAAACTCCAGGACCAAAAAGAGGTGATTATGCCTAATGTGAGTGTCTATCAGCAAGCGGCCGATGCCGTGGGCGTTCGTTGGGAAGCGCTGGCGGCTCTCGATTACCGGGAGGCAGGAAATGACATGAATCGCTCGGCCATTGCCGGTGAGGACTTTGGAACCGTTAACCCCGATACCCACGAAGTAATGCCCACCAATAAGCTCGATAGCTTAAAAGCCCAGGCCAACATATTGGTCGAAAAGGCTCGTCAGCTGAGTATCACGCTCACCAAAGATAGCACCGTCGAAGACTACGCTCGCGCCTTCCTGCGCTATAACCGGGGCAATATGTACGATGCCGCCAATACTAACTACACTGATTCACCGTATGTCATGAATGGCATTGATGCCGACCACACCTGGATGCACTGGCCCAACAGTAGTGCTGAGCCGAAGTCGACTCGCGGTAAGGTCAACAAACAATTGGGCGCCGTGCCGCTGTATATGTATCTGCGTCAGACCGTCACCCCGCCGGCTCCGGAGGCTCACTCAACTCCTGTAGCCAGTGCGGGCGCAGACCAGCCAGATACTGCTAAACAGTCAAAAGATAAAGGCGACGATAAAACGAAAGAGGCGTCCAAGCCCAAAGCCGGCACTCAAAAAGATTTTTCACCAGTCAACGTTGGCTCAACGGGTGTCGATTCGCCAACCGACCCAGCCGTGAAGACGCCAACAGTAAACCCACCCAAAAAGGGCGACTTTACACCTGTGAAACCCAAAGATATCAAAGCGGATAGTTCAACTCAATCGGACACCGGAGCTAGTTCGGTCGATTTGTTGGCAACAAGCCAGAATTAGGGCTTGGTGGCAGGAGCGGCTGGTGCCTGTTGAGTACAATCAACAACCACCGTAAGATGGGCATCGCCAGCAGTGTAAGGGTGGTCTTTGTATGGTCCTTCATGGTTTGCCGCTAATTTGTCGACCGTTTTTAAGAAGGTTGAGTTAGTAGCCAGATCGTCGGGGGTACTAATGCCCGGGGCTAGGTTAGCCATACTGGTAGCTCCTTGGGTGGTGCCACCAGGACGCATGGCAACTGAACCAAAGCGCTTGCAGGTGTAGGTAAAACCATCAGCCGAATTGAAGACTAACGACGGTTTGATATCAGTAAGATTACCTTCAAACACGCTGGTGCCACTTTGGGCTGGTGCGGCAGCCGCTGGGCCCGGTACGGTGCGAACCACGGTCTTCGTTTTTGACTGGGGGAAGAAACTAGCGCCCACAAATGCCCCGGCGGCTAGCAGCGCGCCAATTTTCAGCCATGTTTTACCATAAATTCGTAATTCAGTTTCATAGCCCTTGCGTGCTGTGCGCTGGCCCTCGTGATGCGAAAAGTCCGACTCATACGTACCTTTTGGAACTTCGTTGTAGTGAAGGTACTTAATATAGTCGGCGGCGTTGCGAAATGGGTGTCCGGTCGCCAACCCGGTCTCATGGCTACGGGTTAATAGAATATCTTTTGTCGTTCGGCCCCAAAAACCATACGGTACGTCCGCTCGATTCTCGTGTCGGTGCGTTACGTGCCGTTCATCGAATCGGTTTAACCGTTGCTTCGGTTGTTTGGGCGCTTTTGATTTCGATGCTTTGCCCCAGCGGCGACCGCTTTCCTGGCCCCGAGCTTCAATTGCGGAACTAGGAAAAGCTGTTCCCTGACTTTCACCAAAACTCATGATTCGCTCCTTCTGTATCCAGACGTCATTCGACGTCGCATTATTTACCTTAGTCGCTTTTTTGTCAATCCGATTGCATTTTTATCCAGCCTGACGTCGCCACGGGAATGGCCAACGACTGCCGGGTGGTGCTTCAATGGAGTTGCTCTCAGGGTGTTTGTTGACAATGACCGGTACCTCACCTGCAAAGTGATTGGTCGGTTCACTCGTTCTTTCAGGGAGGGGTTCGATAGCTGGGGGATCGGCCATTAAAATGCGCGGTAAAACCGTAGGGGTTGAAGCCTCGATGTCTGGTGATGCATTAGCTGTGTCTTGATTGTCGTCGATAACTGGTTCGATGGCTGCGCGGCGACCAATTGTCACCTGCACATCGCTGATGGTAACTCCATCAATTGGTGCCAAGTCAGCCGGCAGCTCGAGGGTAAGTTCTTGATTATGATTAAAGGTGACTCGGCCAATGACGTAATCGCTGGCTTGCGGACCCGAAGGACGAGTAAATAGCCTAATTTCGCGCTGGGCACTAACCCTCATGAGTAAAAAAGTACCGACTGACGCGGCCGCGTCAGTCGTCATTAAATCCAGCAATGAATCGTCGGTGTCCCAACTAGTCAATCCGCGGACGTCAAAGATACCGATGGTGGGCTGGGTAGCGAGCACAGTTTCAATCTCGGCCACAGACGTGGATTCGTCCACGTTGGCTGGGATAACTTGCACCTCCAGCTTTTGCGGCGGTAGATCACTGGGACGCACAATAAAAAAAGCATCACTAATTGGTTGACTCTCGCCATTAACCAAAAAACTTGGTGAAATGACGGTAACGACGCCACTGATACCTTCGGTTTCAAGTGGGGGGAAAGTAAAACTTTCTAGCTCAGCGAGGTTGACACTTAAGGTCTGCCCGGGACTTAATACTGCCGGTTTGGAATCGAGCCCAGCACCAGCTACATCGGCAGTTGCTTCAATAAGTGGTGTATCAAAATCGTGCTCGGCGGGATTGTGGTTTCGGTCGGTCATGAGCTTCTCCGGCGGCGCCCCACTGGCGAGACTATTAAAGCGTCGGCTCCTTGAGAAGGATCGGCCATAACAATGGCTTCACCGGTGTGCGGATGAACACTGACCATAGCGGCCAGGCGAGCCTTCCGTCCGCCACTGGCGCGGTCGGTCGCAGTACGCTCAAGCGTCGGCAAGTAAGGCACCAGTTCCTGACTAGCCTGAGGGCGTAGAACGCGTGCTTGGCGACGCCCGCGACGTCCGGGAGCCGGCATTGCCATCTCCATGGGTGAGGGATAATTGCCTGTATGTAGGGTCGGGTCTGGTAATTCCTCGTCTTGGCTTTTCTCAAAGGCGGTGACGACCCCGTGACCAAGGACAGCAGCTACCTCATACCCTCGTGGGTGAGTGGCGCTTCGTTCTACCAAGGCGTAGGTATTGGCTCGCTTGGGGCGCACAATGGTGTTAACAATATTTTCGATGGTGTGGACCTCGTTGGGATGGTCGGCACTGTAGTGAATAAAGTCACCAAAAATACCTAGACTGTCGTCCACTCGTATGACCACAAACTGCTGCCAACGATTTGAACCTAGCTCGACAGTAAATTTGCCCACGACGCCCGGCAGTTTAGGGTAGGCATCGGCATCATAGCCAGTCTGTTGTTCGTCGAGCAGTTCGGAGAGTGATGAGAACGGTGTGTTAAGGGTGTCAATGGTGGGGGGGATTGGCGGCATGAATTCGTGTTGCTCAAAAACTTTTTGACTGCCAAAGGGGTAAAGCACCGCCTTCATGTCCGGATCGGTGACATGAGCATGGAACGGTCGATCAACGTAAAATGAACCCGTGACCCCCATTTGGAGGGCGTCACGGTCGAGGTTAATGCCGTATTGATCGTAGGCATCGTGCAAAATCTTGGCAGCATTATCGTGGCGTTGCCCCCAAGCAGGATCGTGAACAGCGTCCATGGAACCCATGACCATAACCAGCTGATACGGGTTTTGATCGGTGGCTACACGGTTTTCTAGTAACGTTAACTTAGCGCGCGACCGGCAGTAGTAATCTACTATCTCTTCCTGTAATTCTTCCGATAGGCCAGGTCGCCGGCTCGTTAGTTCATATTGGAGACGTTCGCCAATGTGATGTAAATAGGCGCGCCAGAGATAGCTATCAGAAACGCCAGGAAGCTCTGGGAGGACTTCCAGAATTTGATACCGCTCGTATTCATCACCACTTAGCTGGCTATTGCGGCCACGTTCTAAAACGCCCCGTAGAATTTCTTCATAGTGCGGGCGCAACTCGGGATCAGTCATAATTTGATACTTTTGTTCCAGTGCGCGCACAATTTGGTAAGGGGTGACACCGTCACGCTGCATAATCCAGCGTTCTTCCTTAAGTAGGTCTGCCGGATAGCTCGAGGCAAGGCGCAAACCCTCAGCCGTTGGGTACGCAATAATTGGCACTTCATTGATAACATCGTTATACGAAAAAACATTACAGACACGGTACTCTCCGGTAGTTGGTTCGGGCGATGCCAAGATATAGGTGCCGGGTAAGCCGGGGTCCTTAAACTCTTCTGGACGGCTATGCTGGAGTTGTTCGCGCCGGTGCCGACGGATAACATCTAGCGCGATGGCCCCCGGTGCCACATCGAGGTTCACGAGCTTATACTCCTGGGTCTCTAAAACATCTTGTCCCATCTTGGCTTTGGCGCCTTCAAAACGCAGCAAGGCGACAGCTCCCGTCAAACGACCAAAAGCATCATCACTGGTTGGCGGTAGGAAGTTGGCATCTTTATAGGTGGAACCTTCAGCAGTGGGGTGCCAGCCGGTACTACGAAGCGAGAGTCCGTTGGCGGTGAGCAGAGGTGATGGGTGGGGAAGAGCGGCCACGACATCACTAAGCCAATGTGGTCCGCCAATTGTCAGATGACGCGGCTGACCGTATTCCGGATCGGGACCAGGGGCTGCGGAACTTGCTGGGGCACCTGGTGTCCATGGGGCAAGAGCTCGTTCAGACATAGACCACCTCACCTATCAATTACTATGTATCATCAAACCACATTATATGTGAGCGCGCAAGGTCAAGCGGCTTAGCAATTGACACAGACTATTAGATATGTATTAATTAGTATAACCAATCGTCGTAGACTATTGCGGGAGATATAGGGTGATAAGAAAGGACTACATATGCTGATTAAACCTGGGCAAGGTGCATCGGAAGGGCAATCGTCGGTTCAGCCAGAGGCCAGAGCTGACCAATCAGTGGAGCGTTTCGGAAGCTTTGGCACGAGTGACACCAGTCATCTACCCACCGATTTGCGAGAACAAGCGGTTGCTGGCCCCGATGCCGAAATTGTGGATCTACGAACCAGGAGTGACGAACCAGAAGTGGCAATCAGTGCTGATGAACAGTCAGCAAGTACACTCCCTGAAACATTTACTCCGGCAGAAGATGTGGCGGCACTACCAGCTGTCGCCGATCAGCCAGAAATAACGCCCAGGGCATTACCCCCTCGCCTCGCAGCCCGGCCACGACCAAGCTCTCGTCCAGAGCTGGTTATTCCACCGACCGACGTGGTGACGGCTGTACAACGCATGATTGATACCATTTTGATTGAAACCGGTATCGATCCGCATATTCATGAAGTTGAAGTTTTGCGTGAACAAGCGGAATTGCTGGCGCGGGGACGCGATACCGAATTAACTAACCGTGCCCCAAACCTTCGTGAGCGCATTCGACCCACCTCAGTTGGTCAAAATCAGCAACGCCTCGAAACGACTCAGGCCTATGCAGTAATTGACACGCTGTTTGAAAGTCGGGACAAAAGTCAGTTAGCCGCCATAGATAAAGTTATTCAACGCACAGACCTAATGCACAATAGCGATATTAAGATGTTACCAACGGTCGACGGGGATGGAAAGTTATATTTGTTGAGTGACGAAGGCGTTGCCAAAGTACGGGCTAGTCGAACAGTTTTACGAGACGCCAGACGATTGTCATTTGACGGCCAGGAAGTTCAGCCCGCGGCCACATCCGAAGACATAGAAACAGCTCCCGACAGTATGGTCGAGACGATCATAATTGCTGATCCAGATAGTAGCGGCACGCTTTTGCAGCTACGCCCATCGCTTGTTAGTGTGGAAGTCGACCAAGTAGTCGTTGGCAATCTCACACGTATTAACGCCGTGGCACTAACAGCCATTGGTCTAGCGGCTGTCTTGGTGGCTGATGCCGAGCGCCGGAATGAGCTCATTAAATCATTTAGGAATGACAACCAGACCATTAATGTTGATAGGGTAGCAGAGGCTATTGCCAGTTTACTCGATCAACAAGGTCCGGATAGCGTCTTGCAGAGCCATCAACGCACACTCGGCGTGATCTATCCTGATTCTGGACCTATTGCGCCAAATGCTTTGCCGACCAATGCTGCGGAACTTGAAAGTGGTGATACCGCACCGGAAGCTGAATAATTATTTGACAGTTTAATTGCTTGGTGGTAAAACACATCAAGCATCATAAGGAGGACATTATGGCTCAAGGTGGAGATCGCCCAGGTGGGTTTATGCATGACCCAGTCGAATCAATGGCTCAGGCACGTTCCAACCCAAATAATCGAGGTGGACTCATTTCTAAAGGACGTGTATTGACCGCCGCCGCGGTAGTTGTGGCGGGTGGATTTATAGCGAAAGGGACTATTTTTGATTCTCACCCTGCCCATCGCCCTCATAACATTGCCCTCAGTCCAACGACGACCGCGCCGGCAACAACTTTGGAACTTCCATCATCAACAACCTCACAAGCTCCCGAAACCACCACTAGTGCTGCCCCAACCACCTCAACGGTAGAAGTTCCCCGGACAGTGGTTAGCGTCAAGACAGTTGTGGTAACCGACCCTAATACCGCCAAGCAACTGAAAGAAGCGCAAGATCAGCTAGCTGCCCAGGATCAGGCGAAGAAGAAAGCTGATCAAGATCAACTGAACGCTGAGAATGCCCGAAAACAAGCCGAGGCCGACAAGCTAGCCAAGCGCAAGCAACAGTGTGCTGATCTGGCCAAAGTTGCCCTGCCAGAACCACCCAAGGATGATCACCAGGACTTCGTGTGGGATCTCAGTAATACCGGTGACGGCGTTGATCCCTCTACCAAAGAAGAAGGAGCCGATGGCTATCGCTACGATCCTAATCCACCAAATACCTCAGAGTATTACCAACATAAAAATCCCAAATACGATACTTACGACACTAATTGTTATGATGTCGGTGGGCATAAGTTCATCGTGGTTGACTGGCTAGCCGATAATCAGCGTAATCCATATATGCCGCCGGCAACTACCACCACAACTGTTGGTAAGTAAATTTCTCGATATCAATCTGTCATACTTATAGCGTGACGGAGAAGTTGGAAAAAAAGTTAGCCGAGCTGCCCAAAAACCCTGGCGTCTATTTTCATAAAGATGCCCGAGGGCATGTCTTATATATTGGTAAAGCGGCGAGCCTGCGCAACCGCGTGCGACAGTATTTCCAAAAAAGCCGCAACCGCGATCCCAAAACTGAGGCGCTGGTAGCCGAAATTGCCGACGTTGACTGGATTACGGTGGAGAGCGAAGTCGATGCCCTATTTTTGGAAGCCGAAATGGTGCGACGCTATCTGCCGCCGTATAACATCTTGCTGCGTGATGATAAAAGCAGCACCTTTGTGCGCATTAATATTCGGGACCCACACCCCACAGTAACCCTGACGCGCCGACCTCTGGACGACGGGGCTGAGTACTATGGACCCTTCTTTATGGCCTCGGCGGTCAAACGGGCCCTCAAGTATTTACGCCGAGCTTTTCCGTACTCCACACATATCACGTCGATTCCGAAGCGAGCTTGTCTGCTCTATCACCTAGGACTCTGCCCCGGCATTGAAGAAAATAAAACCAGTCTGGCTGACTACCGCGCCAATTTACGTAAGCTGGTGGCTTACTTGAAGGGCGAACGCGTCAAGCTAGTAAAACAGCTGGAAAAAGAAATGAAACAACTAGCCAAAAACAAGCAATTTGAAACCGCTGCGCAAGTGCGCAACCAGCTGTTTGCCTTAAGGGGTTTGAGCAAGCAAATCTTATTTTCAGACAGCGAGTTTATGGACATTAGCAAGGACCAAGGTCTGAATGGACTGGCCGATATGCTGGGCCTCAAAGATGTGCCACGCGTTATCGAGGGCTATGACATTAGCCACATGCAGGGGACCGACAATGTGGCTAGTATGGTGGTATTCACCAACGGCATCCCCAATAAAGCCAAGTACCGTAAGTTTAAGCTACGGATTCCTGGCAATGACGACTTTGCGCACATGCACGAGGCCATTACGCGGCGGCTAGCTGAAAAGCATCGCCAGGATTGGGGCGTGCCTGATCTGTTATTAATCGATGGCGGGAAAGGACAGCTGGCGGCGGCGATTAACGCCCGGAATGAAGCTGGCCTGAACATTCCAATGATTGGCCTAGCCAAGCGCGAAGAAGAAATTGTCGTGCACCTAGAAAAATCAAATGTCGTCCTCAACCACCAAGCCCTCCATAAAGCCAACGCCCTGCTTACCGATAGTGATGTATTCACGCGCATTCTGCTGCCCAAGCAATCACATGTTGTGAAGTTACTACAGCGGATTCGTGATGAATCACACCGCTTTGCGGTCAGTTACCACAGCGTGCTCAAGACCAAGCGCCAAACCAGTAGCCTGCTCGATGAAATTCCGACCATTGGCCCTGCTACCCGCAAGAAGTTACTCCGTACTTTTGGTTCGATGCGCGGTCTAGTACAAGCCAGGCAAGAGGAAGTGGAGCGACTCGTTGGGATCAAAAAAGCGACTATTCTACGACAATACTTACGCACTTACCGTCGCGACAGTTAACCACAGCTTTACTCCTGTAAGTCAAACTTAAGCTCAATTAATTGTTTTGACAAACGCAAAAATTGAGTATTGAATGGATTTTTGGTGATAATCGTTGAGGAGACAGTATGGGCAGATTCAAGAACGCATTGAGAATAGTTGGTGTGCCAGTGGGAGTGGCGGGGATGTTTGTTGGCGGGATTAACGGTTATAAACAAGAGCAGCATTCGACGGTTGCCCGTGGTGAAGGGGGCGATGTGGGCACCGTGATCGAGTATGGCTTGCGAGATCAGCCACGTATTATTGGGCATTGGGTCTTACAAGATACTCATATCAATAAACCTGGTGAATTAAATCGTCGTAATGCCGGCACAGAAGAGTTAGTTTTTGCATTGAGTTTAGTGGTGCTGGGTGCAGCCATTCGCTCCGAAGACTAAATTACGAGTCGAGAGGTTGAGATGTTACTTGCTATACTGAGCCGATGGCTTCTTTCTTTTCGGCGGCTTTTTTTCAGCGTAACCGCGACAAACTGAAAGCTCAAACGGCCGTGCGGCCAATTATTATTACCGCCACCAGCCCGCTGCAGCGCAATGGCGATAACACTTATCCGTTTCGCCAAGATAGTAATTTTTGGTATCTCACTGGTATTGATGATCCGGCCGTCATTTTAGTCATTGACGATAATAACGAGTATCTGATTGTGCCCGACCTCACCTTTGAGCGAGTGGCCTTTGACGGTGCCATTGAAAAGCAACATGTCAGCGAGCGCTCGGGCATTAAAGCAGTATACGAAGAATCGCCCGGGTGGGAACGATTAACCAAAGAGCTCGACCGCGCTAAAGACGCGGCCACTCTGTTGTCGCCAGATGTCTACGATCAGCGGCATGGTTTTTATACCAATCCCAGCAGACGCGTCTTTATTGAAAAGTTAAAAGACATTAACCCCCAGGTGCAACTGGTTGATTTGCGGATCGATATGGCGCGACTGCGGATGGTAAAACAAACCGCAGAGTTAAAAGCTATCCAAGAGGCAATTACCATTACAGAGGCTACGCTTCAAGAAATTTTTGCTCAGCGCCAAAGCTATAAGCATGAGTACGAAATTGAAGCCGATCTGATTGCCGGCTTTCGTCGTCGAGGTGCCATGGGCAATGCCTTTGCCTCCATTGTAGCCAGCGGTCGTAATGCCGCCACCATACACTGGCAGGCTAATAATAGTCCGCTTGATCCGCAGGGTCTGCTCTGTCTGGACGTTGGGGCGGAAGTTGAAAATTATGCCGCAGACATTACCCGGACCATTGCTCTTGGTAAACCGAGCCAGCGCCAACAGGCAGTATACGATGCTGTCAAACGAGTGCATCAACAGAGCCTGCAAAACCTACGACCAGGCGTGAGCTTGATTGATAACGAACGGGCGACTGAGCAGTGGATGGGGAAAGAGTTGCGGAAGCTTGGTCTGATAAAAAAGCTAGAACACGCCGAAATTCGGCATTACTATCCTCACGCTACCTCACACTTTCTGGGTCTTGATCCACACGATGCTGGCGATTACGAGCAACCACTTGAGGCCAATATGGTTGTTACCGTGGAGCCGGGTATCTATATTCCTGAGGAAGGTATCGGGGTACGCATTGAAGATGACATATTGATCACCAAAAATGGCACGAAGGTATTATCCACCGGCTTGCCGCACTCCTTACTCTAACCTACAATACAAGTATTCTGCTTATGAAAATGAAAAGTCCCATTAGTCGATTCCTGGTGCGCTGGTTTGTGAGTAGCCTTGGCCTCTGGATTGCGGCTGGCATTTTGGGCAACGGCATTAGCTATGATAGCCGCATTGGCGTCATCATTGTGGCCGGGTTTGTCCTGGCCATCCTCAATGCCTTACTGAAGCCACTAATTATTATTTTGTCCTTACCAGCAATTTTATTTAGCCTGGGCCTATTCATGATCATAATTAATGGCTTGATGGTGTTGCTGGCCAGCAAACTCTATACTGAACTACACGTCACCAATTTTGGAGCGGCCATGCTTGCCGGCATGATCATCGGATTGGTAAACTATTTAGTAACGACCATTTTGGAGGAACGATGAGTATTTTTAACTACCTGGCAATGGGATCCATGCTACTGATGTCAATCTTAATCTTGATACAGACCCGCGGGGCCTCGCTCGGCGCGGGACTCGGGAGCGGCGGTGAAGTCAACACCGTACGCCGCGGAGCCGACAAAACAATTCACCAGCTGACCATCTTGCTCGCTTTCATTTTTGCCTTGTCATTATTGCTTGGTGTAATTGCCTAGCCGAATACTAGCCGATGATTGACCGAACGACTCGCTTGCGTTGGCGACGACGGTACCGTAAGGGTAGGCGTCAGGTTGAGGATATTGGTCAGCAGGCCGAGCAGCAACTGGAGCGCCATCTCATCCGGCGTCTTAGCCGCCTCTGGGAAGTGCGGCGCTTTATTATCGCCTGGATTTTACTGCTAGCGCTGCTGAGCGGCGGGGTGGTTATGCAGACGCGGGCGCTCAGCCAGTACTATCAAACGCTTCAGCCAATTCCCGGTGGCACGTACACCGAGGGTATTCTGGGTTCATTTACGGATGCCAACCCGCTCTATGCCACTGGTACGGTGGATAGCTCGGTAGCGCGCTTAGTGTTTGCGGGCTTATTTAAGTACGACGCCAAGAACCAGCTGGTTGGTGATCTCGCGCAAAAGTGGTCAGTGGACGGCACTGGCAAGATCTACACCGTCAAATTGAAACCCAATTTACGCTGGCAAGATGGCAAGCCACTGACGGCGGCCGATGTGGTCTTTACCTACAAGGTCATTCAGAACCCCGATGCCAAGTCGGCTCTGGCCAGCAGCTGGCAAGGCATTGACGTCAGTGCGCCCGATGCCGGGACGGTTAAATTTGTCCTGCCCAATGCCTTAGTGTCTTTTCCGTACTCCATGACCAACGGGCTCATTCCCGAGCATTTATTGAGTGGCTTGCCGCTCGCCCAGCTGCGCTCGGTCAGTTTTAATACTACGCATCCCGTGGGCGCTGGCCCGTTCAAATGGGAAACCATAGAAGTCAGTGGCGATACGCCAGAAACGCGAGAAGAACGCCTGGCCCTGCTGCCAAATGAACTATACGTTGGTGGCATGCCCAAACTTGGTCGGTTTGTCATCCGCGCTATTCATAACGACAAACAACTCATCACCAGCTTTCGCAACCAAGAGCTCAACGCCGCGGTCGGCCTAGAGCAAGTGCCGGACAATCTGTCTAAGGATGTGCAAGATTACAACTTGCCACTCACCAGTGAGGTGATGGTCTTTTTGAAAAATTCTCAGGAAATTTTGAGCGACGTACGGGTGCGGCAAGCGCTGGTCAAGGCCACCGATGTTAACGAAGTCGTTCGTAGCCTCGGCTATCCGGTCATTAGCGCCCGCGAGCCCTTTTTGCATAATCAGGCTGGCTTTACCACTGCTGTGCAGCAATTTAGCACAAACGTAAATGAGGCCAATAAACTACTCGA
Organism: uncultured Candidatus Saccharibacteria bacterium; assembly: GCA_964441005.1. Classification (GTDB taxonomy): domain Bacteria; phylum Patescibacteriota; class Saccharimonadia; order Saccharimonadales; family CAYTTW01; genus CAYTTW01. Next base: position 33,405 of record CAYTTW010000001.1, read on the forward strand.
TGATGCTGGCTGGAGTATGGGCGCAGATGGGGTACGTCATAAGGATAAGCACACTCTTAGTTTCCGGCTCTATACCGAAAGCACCAGCGAGTACGCCCTGGTCAGCCAGATCCTGCAACGCCAGTGGCGCGCGGTCGGTGTAGATGCCCAGGTTTTATTGCAACCAGGCAGTGATCTGCAGAGTAGCATTGCCTTTCATACTTATGACGCTCTGTTGTACGGCATTTCAATTGGTCCGGATTCGGATATTTTTGCGTACTGGCATAGCTCACAGGCCGACCTACGATCACCCAATCGGCTCAATTTCTCCGAGTACAAATCCAAAACCGCCGATCAAGCCCTCGAAGCAGGCCGGACGCGTTCCGATACTGCCCTACGAACTGTTAAATACAAAGCCTTTTTGGACGCTTGGCGTAATGATGCGCCGGCCATTGTGCTCTATCAGCCGCGCTTCTTGTATCTTACCCACGGCAGCGTGTTTGGCTTATCGGCCAACACCATCAATACTGGCCCTGATCGCTTTTCTAATGTTGAAAACTGGATGATCCGCCAGGCCAAAACCACCAAGTAGCACTTTGCCAAGAGGTGTAGTAGAATTTGGAAGATTCATCCGGGCGAATGGCGGAATTGGTAGACGCGCTAGCTTCAGGAGCTAGTGAGCGCAAGCTCATGGAGGTTCAAGTCCTCTTTCGCCCACCAGCATAAAGGAGCAACACCAGGTGCTCCTTTATGCTATGATGACTGGTGAAATTGACCAACAAATGAGGGGTTAAAAAGCGGCAAGCATGAGTAAAATTGCACATTATTTACAAGAGCATCTCGCCGGCGAAGTAATGACCAATATGGAGGTGCGCCGCCATTTTGCCACCGACAGCAGTATCTTTAGCATCACGCCATCAGTCATTGTCTACCCCAGAAGCGAAAGCGATATTCGTAAAACCGCGCGCTTTACGTGGCAATTAGCGGAACGGGGTCGCCGCGTACCGATTACCTCCCGCGGCCTCGGCACGGATCAAAGTGGCGGGGCAATTGGCACTGGCATTGTGATGGTTTTTCCGGCACACATGAATCGGATTATTGAGTTTGATGGCAAGGCCGGGGTCGTGACCGTGGAGCCTGGCATCAACTACGGCAAACTGCAACAGACCTTGCATACCTACGGTCGTTTTTTGCCACCGTACCCTGCGTCCATTGAGTACAGCACGCTTGGTGGTGCCATTGCCAATAACGCCAGTGGTGAAAAATCGGTCAAGTACGGCGATACCGCTAAGTTTGTACGCAGCATGCGGGTGGTGCTAGCTAATGGGGAAGTAATCGAGACCGGGCGCCTCAGTAAGCGCGAGGTCAACAAAAAGCTTGGCTTATCAACGTTTGAAGGTGAGGTGTACCGCGCCATTGACACGCTTCTCGAAGAGCAGCACGAGATAATTGATAAAGTCCGTCCGCCAGTAAGCAAGAACACAGCTGGCTATAACCTATGGGATGTCCGGCACAAGGATGGCTCGCTCGATCTCACACCGTTGTTCATTGGGTCCCAAGGCACCCTCGGCATTATTACCGAGGCCACGCTCGAGACCGAAGCCTACAACCCGGAGACTACTGTCATTGCCGCCTTTGTGGATACTACAGAGGTGGCCGAACAAATTTTGGCCGACATCCGCAGCTTCCCAAGCCAGCCCAGTGCCATTGAAATAGTCAATGATAAGCTCCTGAACTTTATTGATGAGCAAAATCCGAATTTACTTCAGGGAGTTGTCAGTAAGCCGTTTCCCAAACTTGTCATGTTGATCGAGTTCGATGATCTCAATGGCCGGCAACAAAAGAAACTAGTAAAAAAGACCGAGAAGCTGCTCTCGAAGGTTGAGGTGACGTTCCGCACTGAGACCGAAGACCAACTCAAGGATCAGCTTTGGAAAATCCGTCACAGTGTCTCGTGGCTGCTCACCCACTCTGAAGGCCAGGCCAAGCCCGTACCAATTATTGAAGACGGCATCGTGCCCGTGGAGCAGTTTGGCGAATTCATCAAGCGCATGGAAGAACTATTTGAAAAGCATAAATTACCGGGTGTCATGTGGGGGCACGCCGGCGAGGCCCATCTCCACACCCGGCCCTTGCTCGACCTCAGCCAGGTTGGTGACCGCCAGAAGGTTTTTAAGCTTATGGATGAATACTACACGCTGGTCATGGGCCTGGGCGGCAGTATGAGCGGCAGCCACAACGATGGGCGGTTGCGAGCGCCGTATCTCTCGCGGCTCTACGGCGAACCGGTCTATGAACTCTTCGTAAGGGTCAAGCAAATTTTTGATCCGCACAGCATCCTCAATCCCGGCGTTAAGGTTAATGTTGGACTCGATGACATCAAACCCTTGCTCCGCCAGGAGTACTCCTTGAAGCATTTATTTGATTACTTACCAAGGACGTAACCATGATTCACATTTCCATTTACGACCTGATGGGCTTTATCGGCGCCTTTTTGATTCTCTTTGGGTTTTACCGCACCAGCATCGGGCGCTGGTCCAATAAGTCGGTGTTGTACGAGTTCGATAACTTGCTTGGGGCCATGTTCCTGGTGGTGTATCAGTTACACGTTGGCGCCTACATTAGTGTGATCCTCAATATTATCTGGGCGATTGTAGCGCTGCGGGGGATTACGTCACTTGCCGAACGCTATCAGTGGCGCGGCTTTGGTTTCAAAAAACGCCGCTAACCTTGAGTTTTTACTGCAAAAATCTTAAGATGATGAAGCTATTTAAGCTTGTTCGCGCGAGTGGTGGAATGGTAGACACGTTGGTCTGAGGGACCAATGCCGCAAGGCGTGGAGGTTCAAGTCCTCTCTCGCGCACCACGTCGGAACACCTTCCAGCCCTACCCGAAATTTTGGCAATCATGTGGCCAAAATTTGGTAGGACCTCGCAAGGTTCCTCCTTTCTGAAACTTAAACAGCACGCTTGGTTTAAGTTTCAGGGGAAAATGTGGGCGATTAGCTCAGTTGGCTAGAGCACCTCGTTTACATTAAGGGGGTCGTAGGTTCGAGTCCTTCATCGCCCACCAGTATAGAACACACATTCGGCTGGAACAGAGGT
>CAYTTW010000002.1:0-6533 GCA_964441005.1 uncultured Candidatus Saccharibacteria bacterium
CTAGTTTGAGACTACTGGTACCAGCCGTACCAACACCTGAGAGGATACTGACGTTGGTGTTAGCACCAGAAGCCCCGTTGGCGATGTTGATGGTGTTAGTGCTGGTGTTAGCTGCTCCCGCAATGTTGAGGGTGACACCGGAGACACTGGCATTGGCAATACTGACCGTGGGGGCACCAGAGCCGTTGGCAATGACCACCGTCTGGGTGGTGTTGGATGAACCCAGGGTGATCTGACCAGTGCCGGCAGCCGCACCAATGAGGATGCCGCCTGCCGCGTTGGGTAGCAGCTGAATAGCCTGGGTGGTATTGGAGCCACCCTGGATGATAGTGATGTCGTTGGTGTTGGTGGCGGCTGAACCGATGGTCACGGCTTGGGTGTTGGTGGCGTCAGTGGTGTCAGCAATGTGGATAGTGGAGGCCTGGACGGTCGAGCCCACCGCACCGATGTTGACGGTCTTAGTAACAGCGTTAGTACCAATATTGATGGACCCGCCGGAAGCCGTTTGGAGCGTAATAGCGCTGGCGTCATTACCACCCTGTATGGTGGTGTGGTTGGCAGTGGCAGTAATAGAGCCAATAGTAACTGTATTAGTCCCAGCTGGGCTACCATCAGCAATGTGAACTACCTTAGCACCCGTACCAACGGTGTTACCAGTGGCAATATTAACCGTGTCTGTCAGGCCAGTAGCGGTTGCCCCACCAGCGATACTGACAGTGTTACCAGTAGCTGTGGCAACGTTGTTGGCGATCTGTACAGTAGAAGCACCAGTACCACCCCCTACGACCACCGTTTGGGTGGCAGTGCTAGAACCAACGGTGATCTGACCAGTACCAGCCGCTGCCCCAATGACAATCTGCCCAGTAGTCTGTGGCGTCAGCGTAATAGCGGTGGCACCACTACCGCCTTGGATGGCGGTGGTATGAGTGGTGTTGCCGATCGAACCTATGGTGACAGCGACCGTACCGGTGGTTGTACCTTGGGTACCGATAGCAATGGTGTTGGTGGTAGACGCACCAGGCGTACCATTACCAATGTTGATAGCTTCACCACCAGACGTGGCCGCGCTGCCGTTGCCAATATTGATGGTTTGGGTAGCGCTGGAGGGGTTAGCACTGCCAATGGAAATGGTGTTGGTACCTGTTCCCTGACCGAGGGTGATCTGACCCGTAGTGGCTGTCGCCCCAATTTGGATGGCTCCATTGTTGGGGTTGACCACGAAGACGTCAGAACCACCGTTTTGGATTTCAAATTTGCCACCGTTGCTGTTAGTACCGGTAGTACAGGTAGTACACTGCAGGTTAAAGATTATGCCAGGATCGTTAGTCTGCTCGGTGGCATTGATGACAATATTCTTATCCTGAGCCTCATTGATCGTAGCCGGCGTGGTCGAATTGTCGTAGGCTTGCTGCAAGGTGGTGGTTGAAGAACCGCCACAGGTAGTAAAGACCAATTGGCTAGCTGTAACACTATCAGTACCGAGACACTGGCTGACTGCTGGTCCGCTGGTGGGCAAGGTCAAAGAATAGGTAGCCGGATTACTCGGTGAACTAATCGTAATGGTTCCAGAGGCCCCTGTAGCCCCCTTAAATAGAATGGATCCGCTGTTGGTGCCAGTTAGACCTAACGTTAAGGAGTTTGCACCCTGAATGGTTGCTGTACTGACAGTCGTAATGGCCCCCGTGGAAGCCACTTGGAAGTTACCGGTTGAGCCACCAACAGCCAGCAAACCGCCACCGGTACCCGAGATGCCAATTCCCACATTACCAGAGCCGTCGACCAACACGCGTTGCGAACCACCAGTGGTTACTGCCAACTGATTGGCCGCCGGTTGGTAAATACCCGTATCAGTATCGCCTGAGAACGTTATAGACGGTGCGCCAACCGCACCGGCCTGCTCTTGCTTGTATGAACCCACTGTTTGGGTGCCAGCCGGCAAAGAGGCACTAAAGCCGTTGAGCGAGAGCCAGCTTATCGTGCCCGAGGCATTGCGCACTAACTGCGGTGTAAAGTTCCACTCTTCAAATGTCAGATTGATCCGGCCCCACAGTTCTACAACTGTCGCCGTGCCATCATTCTGGGTCGTGACCGCGACGATGTCACTGGGCGTAATTTCCACCAAATCACCCGCTTCAACCTGAATAAAGGGTACACCAGCCAGTGCATTCTGTTGTTTAACTCGCCAGTTGATGCTAGCCCGCTCGTTACCTAAGGAGTTGTTGCCATTGCCACCACCAATGACATCAATCATTGTCTGACAATAACCAAACTGCACCGTAATACTACAGCTACCTAGCTTGGTCCATTGACCGTTGTTAGTATTGCTCGTATTGGAGGTTGAGTAACCAGTGACCGAGATAGCGCCCTTGAAAGTGGTGAGGCCGTTGGTGGCCCCAAGAGTGGTAGCGGTGCTAGCCCCGAAGGCATTAACCACGGTGGCACCACTGTTTAACAAGTTAAATGTTCCTGAGGTGGTACTCAAGGTGTTACCATTAACGGCCAGCGTACCACTAATGGTAGCGTTGTTGTTTACCGTGAGCGCGGTGCCTGCCGCCGTAAATGTGCTGGCGCCGCTAAAGGTATTAGCCGTTGAGCCACTCTGCGTGTAGCCACCGTTAGTTGTAATAGTTCCGCCGCTGGCCACACTAAAGTTGGTGCTGTTAATCAGGTTATCCCAGTTGGTATCAATATTGATGGCATTTTCGGTACCTGCTCCTGGAGTGCTTGGACCCTGAAGCTTGATGCCGTTCTCAGTTACCCCAGAGACGGCACCGGTGCTAGCTGCTACAAAGCGCAGACCACTCCAAATGCCACCACTGGTGGTTCCAGGTGTCAGATCAATCCGTTGGGCAGCTGCCTCAACATTCGCCGCGCCGCCGACATAGGTAATTTGGAGGTTATTGACGCCAGCCGTAGTAACGGCTTGCCCGGTGTTATCAATCTTTACTAGGTCAGTGGTTTGCAGAGCGTTGGGAGTAACCTGGAGGCCAATAGTACTACCGCCGGGGCTAAGAACCTGGAGACGAGCAGCTGAGGGAGTGGTCGTACCAATACCCACGTTGCCGCTATTCACTACAGTAAGTCGGGCCGTTGGAGTACCGCTACTATTAGTAACCAGCTGAATGCCACCTGTAGTGTCGCCGCCACTATTGAATGTGTTTGCTATAACCAGCGAGTTATCAAGAATACTTGAGGCCGTCGTTCCATCGGGCAGCAAAGTTGTGGATCCAGTAAGGCCAAAGACACTGTTCACCCCGGCTCCATCCTGGGTGAGCTTAATATATGGATTATCAGTTTCGGTTACATTGTCGGTATCTGCAACTAAGTTGATGAAGGCATCAGCTTGTCCCGTAACGGTAACACCGTTATCCGTTGTATCGGTTGTTGCCCCAACTTGAAACTTCGTGCTTGGTGCCGTGGTCCCTACGCCTACCCGACCATTTAGGGTATCAACATCAAACAGGTTGCTACTTCCATTAGCATTCTGAATCTGGAATGCCGTTGTTGAGTTAGACGTATTACGGATAGACAATGGGCTGGTAATAGTGGCGTTAAGGTTAATGTTGCCACCACCATACGCTGTCGCATTAGAACCAGTCTCGAGCTGAACCCCATCAATATAGAAGGAGGTGGCACCAGAGCGAGCGGTAGCATCAGATTGCTTCACATAGATATTAGAACTGGTGATAGTACCACCAGTGGTAAACGTACAAGTGAAGCGAGTCCAGCCAGCGTTACTAAGGGTAAGATTAGCACTAGCTCCACCATTACAGTTGCTCGAGTCCACGTCCGTACCAGACACGTCCTGACGGCCAATAACAAAGGTGGTCATGGCGCCACTGGTCAGGCGGGCGTAAAGACTTAAGGTGTAAGTAGTGCCAGTGCTGAACGTGAATGGTACTTGAATACCGTCATTGGCAGTGGCAGTAGTCGTCACTTGGCCGCTGGCATTTCCGGTGTAGAACTGAGCAGTGGAACGAGCCACACTACCACTACCCTTAGCTACCCAGCTGGTCAGCGGGTTAGCTTCAAAGCCGGGGTTGAGGTTGGCGAGCAAGTTAGAGTCGGTGGTGTCAACCGTGAAGATAGGTGCGGCGATGGCGTTTTGGATTTGGAAAGCAGTGGCCGTATTTGCCACCGTCTTAATGGTTTCACCGCTGCTACTTACGTAATCAGTAATCGTTGACCCGTTACTGGAGTTACCAATCTGTAAACTATTAGTCCCCGTCGCAGAGTTATTGATGGTTACCGTGTCGTTAGCACTGGAGTTACCAATGTTTATGGCTTCGTTAGAACTGCCACCACCCACATTAACCGTGGTAGCGGTTTGGCCAATGTTGACAATGCCAGCACCAGTGGTGTCGAGCAGGAGTGTGCCGGTACCGTTCTGAAGGACATTAGAGGTGTAAACGTTGGCAAAGCGCTTAGCCGTCGAGCCGAGATCTCGAGTGTTATCTGCTTCAGGACCAATGTTACCAGCGACTTCGAGTTTGAAGGTGGCTGGGTTGGTTTGGCCGATGCCGACGTTACCGGTACTTAAGAGAGTAACTTGAGGGGTATTGCCGCCAAAAGTATCCGATCCAGTATAGAAGTTAAGCGTCTTATTAGCACCGCCTTGAACAATGTAGCCGCCGTTACCGCCGTTAAGTGCCGCATCCAGGCCAAAGAAGCCGCCCCCGCCAGCGCCATCGCGGAAGCTGAGATATTGGTTAGTTAGTGAGGAACTGCCAAGCCGCAAAACTTCACCAGTACTTACAACTTCTAGTTTTGTACCCGGAGCATTCGTTCCAATCCCTACCCGCTCGTTGGTGGTATCAATGTCAAAGACAGCGTTAGTATTGCCTGAAGGTTGGACTTGTAAGGCGGCCGTGGAGTTGGTCTTGGGCTTAAACAGGAAGGCGCTCGTGGAAGAACTGTTATTAGCAACCGTTAGGACATCAGTCCCGGCGTTCTGGACCTTGAAAACGCCACCCCCAGCGCTACAGGTCACACACTGGAGGTTAACGACGAAATTGGAGTCAGTCGTGGTATCGGCCAGGGTGAAAGCGATGTTACGGTTATCGGTGGTAGTAATAGTGTTACCGTTGGTGGCATCATAGGCATTTTGGAGAGTAATACCTGGGGTGTTGGTGCCACAGTTGGTAATCTGAGTGGTGGTCGCATCACGACACAGGGCCACTGGGTTGGAGCCGACCGCCGGCAAGCTACCAAAACTAACAGCTCCAGCTCCGGTCACCGTAAAGTTGGTGCTATTGATCAGGTTATCCCAGTTGCTATCGATGTTAATAGCATTCTCTGTGCCAGCACCAAGACTGCTAGGACCTTGGAGCTTGATGCCATTCTCGGTGACTCCAGAGACTGCTCCTGTAGACGCAGCCACAAAGCGCAGACCGTTCCAGGTACCACCTGAAGTGGTGCCAGGTGTCAGGTCAATCCGCTGAGCACCAGCTTCGACAGCGGCGGCGCCACCGACGTAGGTAACTTGGAGGTTGTTCACGCCCGCAGTTGTAACGGCTTGCCCGGTGTTATCAATCTTTACTAGGTCAGTGGTTTGCAGAGCGTTGGGAGTAACCTGGAGGCCAATAGTACTACCGCCGGGGCTAAGAACCTGGAGACGAGCAGCCGTTGGGTTAGTTTGGCCGATGCCCACATTATTGGAAGCAGTCCAGGTAAGCACGGCGGTGCCAAGGGCGGTGGTGCTGTTGGCTTTATGCCCCAGGGACCAGGTATTGGAGGAATCGTTTTGGATTGTTCCCCAGTCAGTTCCCGCCGAGTTCAGTAGCTCCTGAGTAACACCGGTTGAGCTATTATAGAAGTAACCACCTGTGGCTTGGATATTGCCCGTGACATGCAAAGCATTGGCAGGAGCCGCCGTATTGATACCAACGCGTCCATTCACGGTATCGGCAATAAACAAGTTGCTGGTGCCAGCGCTGTTCTGGATCTGGAAGGCCGTGGTCGAGTCGGCGTTGTTCATGAAGGTAACAGGGTTGGTCACCACGCCACGGAGTTGGATAGCCCCAATCTGGTACGGGAGGACGGTTGAGCCACTGTTAATCTGGGCAGCATCGATGTAGAGGTGTTGACTGACAGTAGAGACCGTAATGCTAATGGCAGTAACGTTGGTGGTGGTGAAGATAAAGGTACAACTGAAGCGCTGGAAGCCAGTAGTGACAGTCGTCGAGTTGAGGGTACACGCCTGGGTGATGGTACCGCCAGTAAAGGCCACGGCTAGGCCACTCAGACTGGCCGTGCCTTTAGCGTAGAAGCTGAGGGTGTAAGTCCCAGGGGTTAAGCCACCGCCAGATAAGCCACTAGGGGTTATTTGTGCGCCGGTGCCACTGGCCCCAAGGTTCACATCTAGACTAGCGAGACCGTTGTAAGCAAGTGTTTTGTTGGTGTTCTGAGAAATAGCGGCCGTGGCGCCAGTCGCTGCCCAGCCGGTGGTATTTACCTCAAAGCCAGGATTGGTAACGAGGTTGTTGTTGGTCGTGTCGACCAAGAGGATTGGTGCCCCATTGGCATTCTGGACT
>CAYTTW010000002.1:6543-31081 GCA_964441005.1 uncultured Candidatus Saccharibacteria bacterium
TACTTGAGTTTGTGGTGGTCTGATGAATCGCTTCACCCTTGTCACTAATCGTAAACAGGCCCGTTCCCAGTGTGGTGTCGTTGGCCGCACTGTCACGGACGGCGAATATTGTGCCAGTAACTTTACCAGCGCCACTCTTATTTTGGATGTCAACGCCGCCTGCATCACCAGGGGCCTCGTTGAGGACAATCTCTGGGGTTGTTGAACCAGTGGAAGCATCATAGCCTTGTTGTAGGTTGACGCCGGCACTGTTGGTACCACAGGATGCGATTTGGTTGGAAGCGTTGCGACAGATAGCAACCGGAGTAGTAGCGGCGCCCAATGCCCCAACCGTAATGATGCCTGAAGTGCTGAGAGTTGTTACGCCAGAAACCGCACCAGCGCTGGTGACATCAAAGTTGGTTGAGTCAATGACCAATGGAGCAGAGCCACCACCAAGTGTAATAGTTCCCGTACTCCCACCAGTGTTGATGTTGGTGTTGAAGTTAGAGCCAGCGTTGATAGAGGCAGTAGCACCGGAAACAGTCAGACCACCGGTGCCTTGGAGCAATCCGGAGCCAGAGTTGACGCCGACAGCGGTGACGGCACCCGTGGAAGCTACCTGGAAGTTACCAGTTGTGCCACCAACAGATAGCAGACCCGCTGGAGTACCTGAGGTGCCAATACCGACGTTACCATTACGCTCAAAGTCAATAATTTCAGTTGTAAGTGCGGCTGCGTCAGTAAGTGAACGAATCTTGAGCTGGCCGCCATTGTTAAGGATTTGGAAGTTCTTTAGATCGGTTCCTTGGTCAGAATCACGAAGCACAATGCCAGGAGTGGTTGATTCAATATGCAGGGTGGCCTGAGGTGTCGTGGAACCAATACCCACATTGCCATCGGCCCGGACATAGAGGCCGTTAGTTGAGCCATTGTTGCTGGTGACTTTTAGAGCGTACTGACTTGAACTACTCGATTGGACATCGATGCTTACCCCGTTGCCGCTGGCGTTAGTACTGTCGAGGGTTGCCAACGTACCAGTACCAGCGTTGTTTACGCGCAAGCCATCTACGGCACCAGAAGCTAACTGGTCAAGATTGAGGATGTAGCCACTGTCAGTACCACTGCTGGAAGGATTACGCAAGATGAGAGAATCATCAGCCGTAGACAAAGTAATAAGGGTATCACTCCCATCAGCATCCGCATCATAACTTTGTTGCAAGGTTACCCCGGCTGAGTTAGTGCCACAGTTGGTAATCTGAGTGGTGGTCGCGTCGCGACACAGGGCTACCGGGTTAGAACCAACACCTGGCAGGCTACCAAAACTAATGGCTCCGGCACCAGTTACTGTAAAGTTCAGGCTGTTAATGAGGTTATCCCAGTTGCTATCAATGTTGATGGCGTTTTCGGTACCGGCGCCCAGTGAAGTAGGTCCTTGGAGTTTGATACCATTTTCGGTGACTCCCGATACTGCTCCAGTACTAGCCCCTACAAAACGCAAACCGCTCCAAATGCCACCACTGGTGGTACCGGGGGTCAGATCAATCCGTTGGGCCGCGGCTTCAACGTTAGCGGCTCCACCGACGTAGGTTATTTGGAGGTTGTTCGCCCCGGCAGTTATTACTGGGAAGCCGGTATTATCTAACTTAACTAAATCAGCGGTCGTTTGGGCGGCAGCCGGTGTTACTAATAGAGCATTGGTTGTCGTACCTGCCCCTACTACCTGGAGGCGAGCTGTAGGCGCTGTCGTACCGATACCCAAATTTCCACCTTGTAAGAAGGAGTTACCACTTGAGGATATCTTATTAATATAAGCCGTATTTACTACTGGCTGAGCACCCGAAGGTGTAATCGAACCGGTATCTTGGTAAGTGGTAGCTGTAATCCCTGAAGCAATCAGCAGCTCACTCCCGGCAGTTCGGCCATACACTTGGTAAGAGGCCGCCCCAGTCACTGCGCTCCAGGTAATAGTTACCTTGTTGTCATTGGCTGTGGCCGTACCGGTGCCACAAACCACTGTCGCCGCGGAAGATGTTGTGGTCGTGTTACCGCTAGGATCAACTGCCACTACTTTATAAGAGTACGAGCCACCGTCTAGCAAAGTGCCGCCCGTATCCAAGTTACAAGCCGCTGACTGGCCAGTCGGGGCGGACATCCGGTTAAGTAAGATGTTATTACTGGTTTGGTCAACATAGACCTGGTCCTGAATATTACGGTAGCCAGCATTGGCGTCGCGAGCTTCTAGCATTCGAGCGTCACTACCAGCTTCATATGCCAAGGCGTTTAATAGTACGCCCTTACCGTTATTATTCTGAGCTAGCTCACCAGTCTGATCGTGGAACCAAACACCACCTTTCTCACTTTCGCCAATAATACCTTCTATTTTTGTTGAATCCGCTGTTAAGGTATAGAGAGTTCTAAACTGACTGCGAATCGCGGTAACGTCCTGACCAGAATCTACACCCCCACCAATATCGGTAGCACCCGCATAATCTTGAGTGATAATGTGAGGCGGCGAAGTTACGGTTGAGGCATAAGTAGCTGAAGCGTGTCCCGAAGTAGTAACAACTGGGTAGATATTGCCGCTGGCCGTATCGTTACCAACAGTTATGACGTTCTTACCATAATTTTTCCAAAGCGAAAGCGCCTTAGCGGCCGCAGTGCTATCGACACCCCAGACCCGGAAGTCCGCAATATAGACATCATAGTCAGACGCCGCCAAGACATCAGCACTTGAGGTAAAGTCGACTGTTGCCACAATGTAGTTATTGTTCTTTAGATATAGCCATTCATCAGCATTGCTTTCTAGGCTGGCGTTAGCGCCAAACAGCACGGCTCGGGGCTTGCGACCAATGTTTTTAACTGTATTGTAAGTAACGTCTAGGTTCCCGCCAGATAAGGTGGCTCCAGCATTGGCGACCGACAATGACACCGCCCCACCGGTAGCCGTGACAACCGAGGAAGCATGCGAGCTACCAAGATTGATAGTCTGCGCAGCACCGGTTGAAGTACCAATATTCACAGTGGTGGTGTTGGCTGTTGAACCGGTCTTACCAATGTTCACCGTTGAGTTTACGGCGTTGTTGGCAATGTTTATGGATCCACCTGAGGCTGCTTGAAGATTAATAGCATTTGTTCCGGTGCCACCCTGAATGGTTGTGACGTTGGCGACTGCCGAGCTTGAACCAATAGTTACCGTTTGCACGCCCGAGGCACCGGTGGTATCAGCAATATGAATTGTCGAAGCCGTGGTAGCCGAGCCCACCGTGCCAATGCTGATGCCAGCGTTGTTAGGGCTCACCGTAAACACATCCGTACCACCATTCTGGATGGCAAACCGGCCACCACTGGCGCTACAAGTTGTACACTGCAAGTTGAAGATAATACTGGGGTCTGTGGTCGTATCTGCTGCGTTAATTACAATGTTTTTGTTGTCGGCCAGCAGAATGGTAGCAGGGCTAGTAGAGTTATCGTACGCATTTTGAAGAGTTGTCGAAGAACCACCGCCACCGCCACAGGCGGCGTCAGTCTGATTACACAGAACCTTCACAACACCATTTTCTATAACTGAGAGATGGTTACTGGTTGAGTTGTAGAACAGTCCTCCGTTGAGCGCTGCCAGGTTTGTGGATGGATTAGCCGTTGCCGCGTCTACCTGCAGAATGGTGGTAGCGGTATCGGTACCGGTGGAGTTACCAACCTTGATCAGGTTACCGCCGGAAGCTGAACGAGCTGAGCTATCAGCGGTTAGCAGAGTTTCAGCCGCCGCGGAATTTTGGATCAAGAAGGCACTCGCCGAGGTCGTGGCAATAGAGGACGTACCCGTTGTTGAAATATTTCCGCCAGATGTCACCTGGAACTGGCTAGAGGAACCAACATTAAGGGTACCGCTTGTATCAATGAGTGCTCGCTGTAAAGAGTTCGTGTAAAAAGCAATCGGCACACTTGAGCCCGCACCGCGGATTTGTAGTTGCCCGCTTTGGCCGTCTATAGAGCCGCTGCTGCCAAAGGTTTCATGAGTTTGGCCAGATCCATCAGATCCAAAGCTAATCACGCCACCTGTAGCATTATCTTGAATTTTAAGGATGGTACTGGCACTGGTCGGGCCAACTATTCCTAACGTCGCTGCCGGACTCGCTGTACCAATACCTACCCGGCCATTCAGGGTGTCAGCGACGAACAAGTTGCTCGTGCCAGCACTGTTCTGGATCTGGAAGGCGCTAGTTGAGTCAGACACGTTCTGGAGTGTCAGCGGATTGTTAATCGTTCCCCGCAACTGGACGGCTCCTTGGCTGGCATAGGGGGCAGCTGTGGCACCAGTGTTGAGCTCCACTGCATCGAGGAAGAATGTACCAGTAGCGGTAGAGTTAATAGAGATGGCCGTAACGTTGGTCGTCGTGGAAGTAAAGGTACAGGTATAGCGCTGGAAGCCAGTAGTCACCGGGGCTACGTAGTTAACCAAGGTACAGGCTGGGGCGCTGCCGCCAGTAATGGCAACACTAAGCGTACCGGCGTTGGTCCCCTTCTCGGCGTAGAAACTAAAGGTGTACTGGGCAGGAGTGATGGCAGCTGTAAAGCTGGTGACGTTAGCTCCCCCACCGGCAACGGTAACGTTAACCGAGTTACTGGCGGCACCGTGATAGGTATTGGACTTGGTAGTATTACGGGTACCGGTGGCATTGGTGTAGCTCCAGCCGGTGGTAACATCCGTCTCAAAGCCCGGGTTGGTGACCAAGTTGCTGGTAGTGCTAGTATCAACCAGGAAGATAGGCGTCCCACTGGCGTTTTGCACCTGGAAGGCCGTGGTTGAATTGGTAGGCGTCTTAAATAGTGCCCCACTGCTGTTGACATAGGCTGTGAACCCAGAGCCATTAGCACTGTTACCGACCTGAAGAGTGTTGGTGCCTGTAGCTACGTTATTAATAGTGATAGTGTCATTGCCACTAGAGTTGCCGATGTTGATGGCTTCGTTGCTGGAGCCTCCTCCCACATTGACAGTGGTAGCCGTTTGACCAATGTTGACAATGCCAGCCCCAGTAGTATCCAGCAGGAGTGTGCCAGTGCCAGTCTGTAGAACATTAGAGGTGTAAACATTGGCAAAGCGCTTAGCTGTCGAGCCCAGATCTCGAGTGTTGTCTGCTTCGGGGCCAATGTTACCCCCTACTTCGAGCTTAAAGGTGGCGGGGTTTGTTTGGTTGATGCCAAAGTTACCATTATTAAGGATGGTAGCCACTTCCGAACGCGAGGTTGCGCCATTAGGCGTTAGCTCAAATGTTAACTTGGCGCCGTTGGCTGTAGCCGTCCAGTTTTCAGCAGCGTAGGCAATAATTCCAGCAGAATTATTAAGAGTATGTGCGGCATCGCGTGAACCGCCCAACAAGAAAACACCTAAACGGTCACCCGAAGAGATGGCAGCCCCATCGTCAGAGTAGACCCCAATGCCACCACCAGCATTAGATGCGCTTGCAGCAGTATTGATAACACTTTCACCAACAACATTGGTATCAAATACTGTCAGTTTTGAGCTTACGCTGGTTGTGCCACCAATGCCTATACGTCCGTCTCCTCGAGCAATCAGTAAATCAGTTGCGGCATTATTAGCAGTTAGCTTCAAAGCGTACTGGCTAGAGCTGCTTGATTGGATATCAATATTCACCCCGTTGCCGCTGGCATTACTGCTATCAAGAGTGGCTAAGTTACCGGTACCAGCATTGGTAACCCGAATGTTGTCGACAGCTCCTGAGGCCAGCTGATCAAGACTGAGAATGTAACCACTATCAGTGCCGCTGCTGGCTGGGTTGCTGAAGATTAGAGAGTCATCAGCACTGGTTAAATCAATGCGAGTGTCAGAACCGTCAGTATCGTTGCCGTATGCTTGTTGCAATGTTGTTGTTGAGCCACTTCCACCACCACAAGCGGCATCAGTCTGATTACAAAGGATTTTTACAGCGCCGTTTTCAATCACTGAGACGTGATTATTGGTGGAGTTGTAGAACAGACCACCGTTTAGGGCCGCCAAGTTAGTCGATGGATTAGCTGTCGCTGCATCAACCTGAAGGATAGTAGTATTGGTGTCGGTGCCAGTCGAGTTGCCTACTTTTATTAAATTGCCCCCTGAAGCAGAGCGAGCAGCGGTATCGATTGACAGCAAGGTATCGGCTGCTCCAGAGTTCTGGAATAAGAAGGCAGTGGCTGAATTTGTTGTTGGCGCAAAGCTTGCCGAACCCACCGATGTTAAGTTGCCGGTGCTGGCTACCTGGAAGTTGCCAGTCGTACCGCCTACCGATAATAGTGAGGCTGGATTACCAGATGTACCAATGCCCACATTCCCAGAACTGAACAGGACGTTGGTCCATGAGCCAGCGCCACTTCCACCGCCAAAGTTAAGAGTGGTAACTTGTCCAGCAGCACCACCTGTCCCTACACGTTGCGGCGACAAGTTGGCGCTAGTGCCTTCTACCGATAAGAATGCCGAGTCAAAATTAGACGAAGAAGCATCGTTAGCTAGCGATATCTTCGAGTTACTATTAGTGCCATTGGGGTTAAGCTGGAAACTAGCACCACGGTTCGTGCTCACCGCCTTAAAATCGAGCCGATCATACGACGCCGCCGTGCCCGGAACCAGATCAATAGTATCGGTGTTAGTGCCAGTTCCTTGTAGCCTAATGCCAGTTGTGCCTGCTACCTGCAACGAGGTTGCCGGTGCCGCCGTCCCAATCCCCACCCGTCCATTCAACGTATCAGCCACAAATAGGTTGCTGGTACCAGCAGAGTTCTGGATCTGGAAGGCACTGGTGGAGTCAGTCGTATTTATGAAGCTGGTTGGTGAGGTAATGACACCATTGAGTTGAAGCGAACTTTCTTGGAAAGGTTTGGCGGTGGCAGCTACCTCAATTTGTAGGGCATCCAGGAAGAAGGTACGGGCGGAACCTGGGGCATCGGCTTCTTTCCAGTAGATGAACGTAGTGGTACCGGTGGTGGTGAAAGTACAGGTGTAGCGGGCCCAGCCCGTCGTGGGTACGGCTTGAGTAGCTAGGGTTGGACTTAGAATACAGTTGTTGTCAGAACCGTTGTTGGTACCAACTTGAAGGTTGGTGCCAAAGGCCGTACCGGCCGTCTGCATAATGGAGAAGCTGAGGGTGTAGGTGTTAGCCGCCAGAGTGCTGGCTGGGGTGTACTTAACGCCATCGCCAATGGCGGTGGAGGTCAGGGCGATCTTCTCAGAAGCACCACCAATGTAAGCTTGAGTGGTATCCCGAGCTGTTGTTCCTGTTCCCTGCTTCAGGGCCCAGTTAGTGTTGTCCGTACTTTCAATACTGGGGTTGTTGAGCGTGGTGTTGAGGGCATTGGTGTTGACCAGAACACTGTTGCTACCAATAGCGTTCTGGATTTGGAAGGCCGTGCTGGTATTAGCGACAGTTTTGAATATTGCTCCAGCACTGCTGAGGTAACTGGTCAGACTTGAGCCATTGCTCGTGTTACCTACCTGCAGGGTATTAGTCCCAGAGCTAACGTTGTTGATAGTAACAGTGTCATTACCGGTGGAGTTGCCAATGTTGATGGCTTCATTGGCACTACCACCACCTACGTTGACCGTAGTAGCATTGGTACCAACAGTGACTGTTCCCGCGCCAGTGGTGTCCAGGGTCAAGGTACCAGCACCGTTCTGGAGGACATTAGAGGTGTAGACATTGGCAAAGCGCTTAGCTGTCGAGCCAAGATCTCGAGTGTTATCTGCTTCAGGACCAATGTTACCGGCTACTTCCAGTTTGAAGGTGGTGGGAGTGGCTATGCCAATCCCCACCCGCTCATTGGTGGTGTCAATATCAAACACGGCGTTGGTATTGCCTGATGGCTGAACTTGGAGGGCAGCTGTGGAGTTGGTCTTGGGCTTGAACAGGAAGGCGCTCGTGGAAGAACTGTTATTAGCAACCGTTAGGACATCAGTTCCAGCGTTCTGGACCTTAAAGACTCCACCGCCGGCGCTACAGGTGACACACTGGAGGTTGAAGACGATGTTTGGGTCGGTGGTGGTGTCGGCAGCATTAACCACAATGTTTTTGCTGTCAGCCAGGAGGATGGTTGCCGGCGATGTGGAGTTATCGTACGCCTGTTGAAGTGTTGTCGAAGAGCCACCCCCACCGCCACAAGCCGCATCAAACTTATTACAAATAATTTTCACAACGCCATTTTCTACAGCTTCTAGATGATTCGTGTTGGAGTTGTAGAATATACCACCGTTCAGTGCCGATAGGTTAGTTGAGGGATCAAGGGAAGTGGAATCAACCTGTAGAATAGTGGTGTTAGTGTCGGTGCCGGTTGAATTACCAATCTTAACGAGGTTACCACCAGAGCCAGATCGAGCAGTGGTATCAACCGTCAAAAGTGTGTCGGCCGAGCCTGAATTTTGCACAACAAAACCAGTGGCACTGTTTGTGCCGGTAATAATGCTCTGGGTGCCACCAACGGTGATGCGTCCATTCAACGTATCCGCCACAAGTAGGTTGGTAGAACCTGTCGCGTTCTGAATCAGTAGAGCGGTTGTACTGTCACTGGTATTTCGTATCGACAGCGGACTGGTAATAGTAGCATTGAGGTTGATGTTGCCACCACCGTAAGCGGTAGCGTTGGAGCCGGTCTCTAGTTGGACGGCATCAATAAAGATCGTGCCAGCTCGGGCCGTGGCGTCTGACTGCTTGACGTAGATATTGCTGCTAGTGATGGTACCACCAGTGGTGAAGCTACAGACGAAGCGGGTCCAGCCAGCGTTACTCAGAGTCTGATCCTGGGTACCGTTGATCGTACAGTCAACGTCCGTACCCGAAACGTCCTGACGACCGATACGGAAAGTGGTCATGGCACCACTACTGAGTCGTGCGTAGAGGCTCAGAGTGTAAGTGGTAGCAGTACTAAACGTAAATGGTAGTTGGGCACCAGTGTTGGCAGTCGCTAAGGTAGTGATTTGGCCCGAAGCATTACCAGTGTAGAACTGAGCGGTGGAACGAGCAACGGTACCAGTTCCCTTACCGACCCAGCTGGTCAACGGGTTGGCTTCAAAGCCAGGGTTGAGGTTGGCGAGTAAGTTAGAGTCCGTGGTGTCAACGCCGAAGATGGGGGCTGCAATGGCGTTCTGGACTTGGAAAGCAGTGGCGGTGTTGGTGTTGGTCTTCACAATAGTACCTGCCGACGCACTGTTCGTAATCAGGTTAATATTACCAGTCCCCCCTTGAATGGTGGTGGTACTGGCATTGGCTGTGCTACCAATCGTCACCAAATTAGTACCACTCCCTGTTGGGGTGCCATCGGCAATGTGCACGGTGTTACCACCAGCTACAGTGGTAGGGTTAGTCGCAATGTTGATGGTATCTACGGCAGCATTAGCTGTACCTGTAGTGTTGCCAATGTTGATGCTTCGGGCCGCTGCTGGGTTGATGTTGCCAAGGTCAATCTGGTTGACCCGAGTGTTGTCGCCAAGCTTCAGGATACCGGTGCCCGCTGTACCCACACCTGAGAGGATGTTGACGTTAATCGCGGTACCAGCACCAGCTCCGTTACCAATGTTGATGGTCTGGGTGTTACCAGAAGCGACCGTTGCAGAACCAATAGAGATAGTGTTGGAGACGGTGGATTGACCGACGGTGATTTGACCACCCAAAGAAGTGCCACCAATGGTAATGGCGTTGGCGGTACCTGTGCCGAGCGAAAGTGTTGCGGCCGTAGCGGTATCAAGGAGGGGGGTTAGAATTGAGGTGTTCGCTCTTCCCGTTCCCGAAATGCGAAAATCAGCTGTTTGATCTGAGCCACTTTGATTTTGAATGTAATTGGCCGAGCCGCTAGTAGGAGCAAATCCACAGTTAGTGCTGGTACGAATACAAAGCGTGCCCCCTTCATCTGGCAGTAAAATGCTGTTGGCGGCACTTTGCGTCGCGAAGTCTAGGGTGCTCGTGTTAACACCTGTCAGTTTGGCCAGCTGACCAGCGCGAAAAGCGTATGGTACCGCCGTGAGTTTCAAGCGTGGGCTCATTTCGCCGTCCCAACTGGCCGAAACACCCGAGCCACCGATGTTCATAGTGAGCCAGAGGTCCTGATCCCACTTAATCGTACTCGGGAAGGCGGTTACAGACCCCAGATCAGCAGTCAAGTAACCATTGACTAAACGCACCAGGTTGCCGGTAGTTCTGGTTTCTGTCCAGAGACAGTTAGCATCACCAGTACAGGAACCTTGGCTGGAGCCCGACGAACTTGAAGCATTAAACAGTTTAAATTCAATGTGGTAGTTGCCATCCGGCACCACCGAACCGCTACCAGTTAATAGTCGTGCTTGAAAGTTCAAGGTAGATGAGGTGGCGGCACTGGCTACTTGAGTGTTTGATGGCCGAATGAGCGGAATCAGGATGCCCAACACCAAGGCGACACTGATGGCTATCAGGTACCGAGCGAACAGTACTCGTTTGAGAGGTGTTTTTACGGACATTTAATTTGTTTGGTTTTGGTTTTGCCGGTCAATCACGACCTAGTTACGTGAACTCTTTCGTGACCTAATTTTTGTTTTGGCAAATACCTAGCTTCAATTATCGAGGTATATCAGGGGTAAAACAAGCAGTTTTTGAGCAAAAATAGGACTCTAATTTTAAAGCTAAAATCTCTATTATTTTTACCTCGTAGTGTTGTGCTAATTAGCACCCTTCCGATTTTTGTCGGTGTTAGCCACTTCAAGGACAGAATCTACCTCTATTAATTATGGCATTTATCGTTGTGTATATGATAACAGTCGACTAAAATCAGTGATTTTTATCCACAAGAGGTGACGAAATTGAGCACTTAATTTATCTACTTTTAACTGATCTTGGTAATTTTGATTTGAGTGTGACGCTGGCGATGACCATGCACTTTTTTAACACGCTTCTTGGCCTTATAACGAATAGCTGTCACCTTTTCGGCCTTAACTTCCGGTTCTAGAATGCTCGCGGTCACCTTTGCACCTTCTACCGCTGGTGTGCCAACCTTGACGGTGGTGCCATCGATAGTCAAAAGTGCGTCAAAAGCCAGACTTTTTTGATCCCCAGCCAGTAAATCAACCAACAGTGTATCGCCCTCACTAACGAGGTATTGTTTACCACCACTGGAGATAACTGCTTTTTTCATTAAATACAATCCCTTGATCTTGTGTAGCGCTTCGGGTGCGAAGCTCAATAAGTACCGACCGAGTCTAACAGATTACGGCCCCTGTGTAAACCTTTAGACTTTTGCCACAGCAATCTTAACTTCCAGGCCCTCTACCTTAACGGTTGTGCGGTATGCATCGGCTGAAACTTCGCCAAACTCTTCGGTCAGAGTTTCGGATAGAATCGTGGCTTGATGATTTTCAATAGCCTGTTGGATTTCAATACTATCTGTTTCAATCAGTAGAGCTATCCGATCTTCCACATTTAGCCCAGCCTGCTTACGCGCGTTTTGAACCGAGCGAACCAGCTCACGCATAATACCCTCTTCCCGCAGCTCTTCGGTCACGTTAAAGTCAATTTCAATCTGATATAACTGAGCAAAGTTGTGCTCTTCCCAGTTCTGGCCAAATGTTTTTTCTGGATCTACATGTTTCTCATCAATCACCAGTTCTTTGACGTTCAATTCATCTTTCACGATCTCCAGTAAATCAGCCGGAAAATCCTTATATGTGCCCCTGAGTGTTGCTTTCGCCAGTGGTTGACGAACCTTAACGCCTTGTTCAGCTCGTAAGCCTAGTCCTATGGCAACCACGTGCCGGATAGCCGCCATCTGGTAGAGAAGATCTTTATCTACCTCGCCTGACGGCGGCCAATCTAACAGATGCACTGATTCTCCACCAGTTAGCTTTCGGTATAGCTCTTCGGCCATGAAAGGTGTAAAGGGTGCCAAAATCATACTGAGCCGCACCAGCACGTAGTGCAGAGTGCGATAGGCGTCATCTTTATCTGAATCAAAGATAGGGTGACCCTGGGCTTGCATCTGAGCGTCGGAGTGGTCTTCTCCTCGAGAAGCGGAAGTAGGTGTAGGTGAACTACTGCTACTGAGCATCGGAGAGGAAAGGCCGCTTCCGGCGCCAGAAGTGTCGTCCAAGCGAGTGGCTTGGCCACTTGATTGGTCGGCACGGTGCATGCTCCAGGGCTTCCAGAAACGGCGGCGCGAGCGGCGTACAAACCAGTTAGAGGCGTCATCCAGAAACGGTAATACTGGTTTGAGGGCATTTGGAATATCATAGCTATCCATACTCTTTTGGACTTCGGCTGTGAGGCTATGAACCCGCGAGATGATCCATCTGTCCAACGGATTGCTTAGTGTCTTCAAGGGGTCATCGAGTGTACCATCCCATTCCCAGCCGTCTACCGAAGCATAAAGTGTAAAGAAGTCATACATGTTCCACACCATGTTCAACTTGCGAAACACATCAGCCACATCTTTATCCTGCAATGAGTAATCTTCACCATTCAGCAAGGGTGAACTAAGCAGCAGGAACCTTAGGGCGTCAGCTGAATACTCATCCATGAGTTCATTAGGATCAGTATAGTTACCATACGATTTGCTCATCTTACGGCCGTCGTTACCCGCTATCGTCCCTGTTACAATAACGTTTTTAAATGAATTGTTGTCAAAAAGTCCTACGCCGACGGCGTGGAGATAGTAAAACCAGGCGCGGACCTGAGCCACATACTCAGCAATGAAATCGCCAGGGAAGCTTTGTTCAAATTTCTCTCTATTCTCAAAAGGGTAATGAAACTGAGCAAAGGGCATTGAGCCTGCCTCAAACCAGCTATCCATAACCTTATCGATACGCTTGTATTCGAGGCCATCTATTGTGAAGGTTACATCATCAATCCATGGTCGGTGATAATCCTCGAGTTCTACCCCTGACAACTCCTTTAGTTCAGCGTAGCTACCGATTACTTTGACATGTTCTTTCCCCTCCCTGTCAACCGCCTTCCAAATTGGCATCGCCGTCGCCCAAAAACGGTCACGTGACAGATTCCAGTCAGGCGCATTCTCTACTGTCTTCTCAAAGCGACCATGTTTGATGTGAGCCGGAAACCACGTAATTGGCTCGTTCTTCGATAACATCGTGCTACGCTGACCCTCAATATCCATAAACCAACTGGGGTGAGCACGGTACATGAGTTTGGTGTTGCAACGATGACAATGGGGGTATGGATGGGTTATATACTCGATCTTCCAGACCACTCCCCGCTGATGCAGCGTCCTCGCGATCTCTTTATTTATATCCCATACCAGCTGGCCTTTCCACTCTCCCTTGGTGTACAGCCCTTTCTCATCGGTATCGATAAACATAGGGATCTTGTGTCGCTGTGCCAACAGGTAGTCATCTTCACCGTAGGCTGGCGACTCGTGGGCAATGCCGGTACCTTCCTCGGTATGTACAAAATCAGCGTGCCAGACCTTGAAGGCGGTGTCTCCGACATCCTTGTAGGTATCAAACAGCGGTTCATAACTCTTGCCAACTAGTTCGGAGCCCTGAAATGTCCGAATTATCTTAAAAGGCACAACGTTGTGTTTTTCATCAGTTAAGACTCTCTCAAGAAGTTCTTTTGCCAGGATGAGTGTAGTACCATCCACATCAACTTCGGCATACTCCACCTCTTTGTTAATGGCGATAGCCGAATTTGAAGGCAGCGTCCAAGGTGTCGTTGTCCAGGCTAGCAAATACTTGGCTTCCCCAACTAGCTTAAACTTGACGTAGACCGAGGGATCGGTGTCTTCCTGGTATGAGTTATCCATGGCAATTTCAGCTTTCGCCAGGGGTGTTTCATCGCGCGTGCAGTACAACAGTACTTTCTCACCTTCATAAATCTTACCCTTGTCAAAAAGCTGCTTGAAGGCCCACCAAACCGATTCCATATAGGGCTTATCCATAGTCTTATAGGCGCCCTGAAAGTCCACCCAGCGACCAATCCGAGCAATCGTGTCTTCCCAGAGGTTCCCAGTGAGTACCATATTGTCACGGCAGGCCTTAATGTAGTCTTCGAGCGAGATTTTGGTGCCGATCTCTGTTTTGTCTTTAATCCCTAGCTTTTTCTCGGTGTAAACTTCAGCCGGCAGACCATGACAATCCCAGCCCCAGACTCGTTCCACGCGCTTACCTTTCATGGTCCAGTAGCGTGGAACAGCATCTTTGACGATGCTACTCAGTAACGTGCCGTGGTGAGGAACACCAGTAATAAACGGTGGCCCATCATAAAAAACATAACCGTTCTCTTTGGGCCGCTGGTCAACTGACTTTTCAAACGTTCTCTGCTCGCGCCAATACCGCACTAAGTCTTTTTCGTACTCAAGTGCCGGACGTCGGGTATTTTTTTGAAACTTCATTTCTGCCTCCTAAAAAACAAAAAGTCCCTGTAGCGTAGGATCCGGCTGTTGCCGAAGGTACCATCCTACTTGGGACTCATTTAGCGCTGTAACGGGCGGACCCGGCAAGATTTACTGATCCGAAACTACGGACGTTCTGCTTGCTCCTCGTGGTAGATAGCCACTGATAACGGATTTCCCAAATTGTCCTACACAGTGTAACAGATGAGCCAAAGCTTGGTAAATACTTTGACAAGAGTGAGGTTTTATGCTAAAATTATACTATGCTTAGAAAATCCAGTCATCGGCAGGCACCAGCACATCAGCAAGAGCTTCACCCAACCCCTGATACTCGGCAAGTAGCAATTGATGAGGCTACGAGTCGGTACCGCAACTTAGCGGCCAAAGCTGGTAGTGAGGCTGCCAAAAGAGTCTTTGAGGCCAAGGCCGCTGAAGCGGCCGCAAACGCCAGCAAAGCTTATGAAGCCGCGCAGGCTTTTACGGCCGAACACCTACCCGGTGTGCTCCACAACCTGACGCGTTTCCAGGAACAAAAGCAACCGGTGGGTCTTATTCTCACGCTCGATGAACCCATCACACAAGATCTCGTGCAAGCCACTCGGGAGGCAGCTGGCGTTGACCCCGAGCAGCTAAAGCAGTTTGTGGGTAAAGTTATCCTGCCCGAGTTCTTAATGCCAACCCTTAATATTAGCAGTCCAGAGGTTAATGCCTACAGAGTCATTGATGGCCCCATGGCTATGGGTGGCATTCTGCGCGAGGTGGCTATTCACTTTAGTAACCACGCGGTAAGTCCACCCGTCGAGTACAACCAAATGGTTTTGCTAGCCCTACCCGAACAACAGGGCTAAGTAATTACTGCTCTTCAGCTATGGGTTGTTCTTGAGTATTACTAGAGCCAGCATAAGCTGCCACTTCATCCATCAAGGGTAGCGGTTCACCTTCCCACTGATTCAGCACCTGCCCATCACTTCTGAGGGCCAGAATAGCCGGATACTGAACCACGCCATAGAGATTAGCTGCATCAGCTCCTGCTTGGGTTTCGAGGTCTAGGAGTTCCACGGTGCTTTCTGGTGAGCGCCGTTGAAAGTGGCGCACATAGTCTTCAACCACACGCGTATGCTCAGAGTTGGCATGGTACAGAATAACCACTTTCATGTAGAGCTTATTGTAGCAGCTATACGCTTTACTTGCCTATCGGTGCTAACTGCAGCCCGTCGTTGAACCACAACTGGTGCAGACGTAACACGAGCCGGCTCGCTGGGTCTGGTTACCGCAGTTGTAGCACATCGGGGCCGTATCATCTTTTTTGACAGTCACACTGGGCTTTGGCACCGCAGCAGCCACAACTACTGGTTCCGGTACCTTGGCTGGTTCGGTAGAAGCCTGGGGCTCCTCAGCGATAGCAAGGTCGCCCTCACCTAGTAAACTGGTCTGTGCTTCCGGCATATCATCGATGGAGGCCAAGCCTAATTCCAGGCGGTCATCAAACGATAGATAGGACAAAGCCAGACGCCGGAAGATGTAGTCCGTAATTGAACTCGCTGTGCGGATTTGTGGATCGTCCGTAATTCCGGCTGGTGCAAAGCTAGTGCTCATAAAAGCACTGACGTACGTCTTAAGCGGCACACCATATTGCAAACCATGGCTCACGGAGATGGCAAAAGCATCCATTATGCCTCGCAAGGTAGACCCATGCTTTGAGAAGTTAATAAATACTTCTCCAGGCGTACCATCTTCGTACTCGCCAACCGTCACATAACCTTTTGAATCGGCGACCTTGAAGGCAAATGTCTTGGAATTACGCACTTTTGGTAGGCTCCGCCGCACGGCCCCTTTCACGATGATTCTGTCATTAACTTCATCAACTGAAGTCGGTTTAGTCTGGTCACCATCTTTCTTGGCCATCGAAAGCGGCTGGGCGACCTTGCAGTTATCGCGGTAGATAGCCACTGCTTTGAGACCCATTTGCCAAGCGTCAATATGAAGTTGTTCAATCTCTTCAACGGTTGCCTCTTCCGGCATATTCACGGTTTTGCTAATGGCACCGGAAATAAATGGTTGTACTGCTGACATCATCTTTACATGGCCAAGATAATGAATAGAGTTGTCCCCCATGGAGCACGCAAAGACGTTTTCATGGTCTTTTTTGAGGTGAGGTGCTCCAAGTATAGTTTTTTCAACATCAATGTAATTGACAATGTCATCAACTTGGGCCGGCGTATAGCCGAGTACTTTAAGTGCTCGCGGCACCGTTTGGTTGACAATACTCATAGTGCCACCGCCAACTAACTTTTTAACTTTGACGAGGCCGAGATCGGGCTCGATGCCTGTGGTATCGCAGTCCATCATCAGACCAATCGTGCCGGTCGGGGCGAGTACACTGGCTTGAGAGTTGCGCACGCCGTATAGCTGTCCCAGCTCGACGGCTTCGTCCCAGGAGGCAGCCGCCGCACTCAGTAGCTCCTCTGATACCAGGCTGGCATCAATTTTAGAGACTTCTTCGCGGTGCATCTTTAGCACATTAATCATGCCTTCGCGGTCTTTGTGATAGCCGGCAAATGGGCCCATCCGCCGGGCAATTTTGGCACTAGTAGCGTAGGCGTGGCCAGTAATAAGAGCTGTGATAGCCGCAGCCTGGGCACGACCTTCGTCGGAATCATACGGTAGCCCCTGGGCCATTAATAGAGCCCCGAGATTCGCGTAGCCCAAGCCCAATTCGCGATAGGCTTTGGCATTCTTAGTAATGTTCTCAGTAGGATATTCGGAGTAGCCCACTAAAATTTCCTGAGCCGTAAAGACCAGTTCCACGGTGTGCTTAAAGCTCTCAATATCAAACGAACCGTCGTTGTTTAAGTACCTGAGTAAGTTAATAGAGGCTAAGTTACACGCCGAGTTATCGAGGTGCATGTACTCACTACAGGGGTTGGAGGCGTTAATCCGCCCCGCTACTGGGCAAGTGTGCCAGCGATTAATGGTGGTATCAAACTGCATACCCGGATCCGCACACTCCCACGCGGCTTCAGCAATTTGCCGAAACAACTCACGCGCTTTGACCGTTTTGACCGGTTGCCCGGTCTTCACGGCTCTCAGTTGCCAATCTTTATTATCCAACACGGCTTGCATAAACTCATCTGTTACACGAACAGAGTTGTTGGCATTCTGGTACTGGATGGAGTGAATATCTTTACCATCGAGCGTCATATCGTAGCCAGCGGTCTCTAAGACACGCGCCTTGCGCTCCTCAATGGCCTTGCACCAAATAAAGTCTTCGACATCGGGATGATCAGCGTTCAGGATCACCATCTTAGCGGCCCGGCGGGTTTTACCGCCACTTTTGATCGCCCCGGCCGAGGAGTCGGCACCCCGCATGAAGCTCAAGGGCCCAGAGGCTGTACCAGCACTCTTACCAAGCGCCTCTACCGATGAACGGATGGTGCTCACGTTAATTCCAGAGCCAGACCCACCCTTGAAGATCATACCCTCTTCTTTATACCAGTTAAGAATAGACGGCATGGTGTCATCAACCGCCAGAATAAAACAGGCACTGGCCTGTTGCGAGCGCTGGGGCGCGCCGATATTGAACCAGACCGGCGAATTAAAGGCCGCTCGTTGGGTTGCACAAACATATTTTAATTCTTCACGGAAATCTTCGGCTTCGGCCTCGGTTTCAAAATAGCCTTCTTGCAAACCTTGGCGAGTAACGGTATCAACCACTCGATCAACCAGGTCGCGTAGGGATTGCTCGCGGTCGGGTTCGCCGGGTGTCCCGGTAAAGTACTTTTGCGCCACGATATTAATGGCGTTGAGCGACCAACCCTCTGGGAATTCGACATCTTTTTGTTCGAACACTGGTTTGCCGGTGGCCGGATTCATAATCACTGAATCGCGTTTGTGCCACGTCAATTGATCATAGGCCTTAGTTTTGGCCGGCGTAAAGCGCCGGGCTACCCCCAAATTTGTTGTTTGTGCCATTTACGGAACCCTCACTTTTCTCCCACTCACACTGGTGAGCTTTAATTTTATACTTTTACTTTTGAAGAGTGAACTTTTTTTGGCTGATCAGACCGTCTTTCCCGGATCTGGGACAGCTCTTTTTCGAACCCGGTGATGTCTTTAAAGTTTCGATAGACGCTGGCAAATCGGACGTACGCCACTTCATTGAGGGCGGCCAACTGTTCCATGACTAGTTGACCAATCTTAGAAGACGACACTTCAGATTCACCACAGGCGTACAATTGCTCTTCGACATCCGAGACTAATCGATCAAGCTGGACACTGGTTACGGGAGTCTTTTCACAGGCCCGAAAGAGCCCGGCGAGCAGCTTATCCCGGTTAAACAACTCACGATTACCATTTTTCTTAATAATAATGAGCTGAGGCCGTTCTAGGCGTTCATAGGTAGTAAACCGGTATTCACAGGCTGTACATACCCGGCGTCGCCGTATGGCTTCGCCTTCCGCCACATCGCGTGACTCAATAACTTTGGTATCAGCTTGGTGACAACGACTACATCTCATTGCACCTCCTTAACTCTTAGTTTCTGAAAGGACAAGCGCCATGTGTGGTTAGCTAATTGGTTGTCCTCCTGCCGAATTCCTGGCAACTTGCCTGAGTGGTTCAGAGAACACCTATCCCCACATATAGCGCCTATGCTTTAGATAATAGCTCTATACCTGGGGCTTTTCAAGACAATTTGCGGTGTATTATTTACGCTAAAATGAGACAAATCAAAGGGTTATTTCGTTATGCTAAGGAGGAGGCGGTGTTTTAGCGGATGGTGCTTTTGCTTCTTACTCGTTGCTATCGTCACTATTTTCGTTTTTGCTTTTCTCATCATCGTGACGACGCTTTTTGAAGCGGCGTAAGAATGATGGTTTTTCGAGCTCTTGCTCGAGTTCCTTCTCGGGGCCGGTGACAACTTTTGACTCTACGTTTTCGTCTTCATCGGGCTGATCGAGAGCCCAAATATTGGGTACGGTCGGCTCGGCGTGGAAATCTTCGGCGCCAATCGTGTCCTCTTCGGCGGTATCGAGTGTCATGTCAATGTCGGACATGTCCTTCTCATCGGTCTTGCCCTCTTCTTCGACTACCGGTGTTGTGACGGCTGTTGAGGGGGTCGCCGCTCGATTGGCAAAATACGCCGCATCAAAACCGGTGGCAACTACAGTAATAATCATCTCCCCTTCAAGATCGGGGTTAATGGTCGCACCAAAAATAATGTTGGCCTCAGGATCGGCGGCGGCCGTAATGGTCTCCGCGGCGGTGTTGATCTCATGCATGGCAAGATCTGAGCCGCCAATCACATTAAAGAGAATGCCGCGGGCACCATCGATGGAAACTTCCAAAAGTGGTGATTCAATCGCCTGCTGAGCGGCCTGGATGGCGCGGTTTTCACCGCTAGCGCGGCCAATGCCCATGAGAGCTGAACCAGCGCTACTCATGACGGCGCGAACGTCAGCAAAGTCGAGATTAACCAACCCGTGGACCGTAATAAGGTCAGAAATGCCCTGCACCCCTTGGCGTAGGACATCATCGGCCACCTTAAACGCCTCGAGCAGCGGTGTTTGGCGATCAATCGTCTGGAGCAAACGATCATTGGGAATGATAATTAAGGTATCGACGGCATTACGTAGCTTACTAATAGCCATATCGGCATTTTGACGGCGTTTTTCACCTTCAAAAGCAAATGGCTTGGTAGCAAAGCCCACAACGAGGGCATTAACATCTTTGGCCACCTGGGCCACAATTGGACCCGCACCACTACCCGTGCCACCGCCGGCACCAAGTGTTACAAAGATCATATCGGCGCCTTCGAGCGCTTGGCGAATATCATCCCTCGATTCATCGGCAGCCTTGCCGCCAACTGACGGATCGGCCCCGGCCCCAAGGCCCCGGGTGGTGTCTTTCCCAATGTGTATTTTCGTATGAGCCCGGGAGTGATGGAGGGCTTGAGCATCTGTATTAATGGCCACAAATTCGACGCCCTCTACCCCAGCTTCTACCATCCGGTTGATGGCTGCCCCACCAGCGCCTCCGACACCAACTACTTTAATTCGAGCAAACGTTTCGATGGCAGGTGCAACTTGCGGCATAAATACCCCTTTTAACTCCCTTAACTTCCAGAATACTCGCAGTATACCCTGCAGGGCCCTTAATGAGCAACTCCCTTACCCTAAATCATGGGCAATTAGCTTGAATAAATTCTGTGAACATTAGCGACGAAAACGACGTAGTAGGCCATCAACAAAACCGAATACATTGTGATTGGGCTGCCCCATTTCTTGAGGTAGACCTGAAGACAAAAGTAGCATGTCCAGGATCATAAGACCGGCAGCCGTAGCATACGCTGGGTCTTCAACCGTATCCACCAGGCCACCAAGTGGCTGTAACTTACCTACCCGCGCAGCAAGCTGTAACTTCTCCTTGGCCAAATCGGCAATCCCTGGCAGCTTGGCGGTACCACCCACGAGGACTGCTCCACCTGGTAACTTACGAGAGCGTTGGATTTTCTTGAGTTCTTTATCAACATATTCAAACAATTCCTCAACGCGCGCCTCAACAATCATGTAGACATCACTGGCCTCAAAGGTATGGGGTTTCCCACCGACGCTAACGGTGACTGTTCCTTTCTTAGCCTTACCCATAACCTGGGCGTGCTCCAGTTTAACAGCCTCGGCAACGTCAAGATCGGTCTTAAGACCAATTGCTAGATCATTGGTCAGATGAAGGCCACCGATGGGCAGAACCGCCACGTGCTGAACCTCGCCATCTTCCACTACCACGACGTTGGTCGTGCCCGCACCAATGTCCAGGAGCACCGTACCAGCTTCCTTTTGTTGACGACTCAGCACGGCTTCGGCGGCAGCCAGACTAGAGACGGTGTGGTGTGACGGTGTTACGTGGGCTCGCTCCAAGACCATATCCAGGCTACGCAAATTAGGAGTAGCTGCCGTCACAATGTGTGTATCAACCTCTAGACGTACGCCGTGCATGCCAACGGGATCTTTAATATTATCTTGGCCGTCAAGGCGATAATTTTTAGCAAAAACTTGGATAATTTCACGGTTAGGTGGCAATTGTACAATGGTCGCTGCTTCTTCCACGCGCAGGCGATCCTGGGGAGTAATTTCGCGGTTAGCAGCACTAATGGCAATCACTCCTCGGGAATTCATGCCACTAATATGGATGCCATTGACGTTCACGGTGGCGGCTGGAATTGGCACACCTGAGACGCGTTCGGCCTCGGCCATGGCGTTGACGACCGCTTCAACGACATCATCAACGTGCACTACTACGCCCTTGCGCATACCACTATTAACAGCACTCCCGTGACCAATGATCGCCGGTTTACCATCAGTGCCGTCAAGCATACCTACAATGCAACGAACCGCACTCGTACCAATATCCAGCCCAAAATAATGGGACACTGGAGTTTCACGCATGGTGGCAGTATACCATATGCATTTTTAGTAATTGGCGGGCTCTAACGCCTAGAGTGATGTCAGGATTTCACAGCCGGAATTGGTCACTACAACCGTGGCTTCAAACTGCGCCGACCAGCTCCCATCCTTGGTCCACAGTGTCCAGCCGTCGGGATCTTGGACAATGTCGTGACCGCCAAGAGTAGCAATTGGCTCAATCGCAATGGTCATGCCGCTACGCAGCACGGGGCCTTCGTGACGCTGACCATAATTAGGAATATTTGGATCCTCGTGCAAGCTATCTCCCACGCCATGGCCAACCAGCTCTCTGACAATACCCAGTTGATAGCGTTTTAGGACCGCTTCAATGGCGGCAGAAACCTCCCCAACCCGGCGGCCACTTTTCACCTTGGCCAGCCCAGCCGACAAGGCGGCCTTGGTGCCCTCGAGTAGACGCTGAGCGTCATCGCTAATGTCACCAACGCCAATGGTCACCCCCGCATCGGTAATTAAGCCACGGTGTTCCACGCCAAAATCATAATTAACGACGTCTCCATCCTGGAGCGGCTGATCGGTAGGAATGCTGTGCTGAACTTGATTATTAACCGAAATACAAATGACGTCTGGATAGCCCATGTAGCCTTTAAAGGCGGGGCGACCGCCGAGGGCCTTGAGTTCTTGAAGGGCCAGGGCTGACATATCCCGCGGTGTCAGGCCCGGTTTCGTTTTGTCAGTTAGTAGCTTCAACACGGCGGCTAGCATGTGGCCCCCCTCGCGCATTGCCGCAATTTCGTTCGCGCTTTTAACCCGTGTGAGCATGGGCCTCTCGCAACACGTTCAGGATTTGATCGTGAACCTTTGCTGGGTCTTGTTCACCATCAATGTCGTAGACGGCAATCTTGGCGTCCTTGAAGTGCTGCAGAATGGGCTTCACGGCATTTTCATACTCCCCAAAACGCTCGGCAATAGCCTCGCGGTAGTCATCCGGCCGACCACGACTCATGAGCCGCGCCTCGACCACTTTTTCGGTGGCAGTTAAATGAATGACGGCACTAATATCGAGTTGGCCATGTTTCACTTGATTTAATAGCCAATCGGCTTGGGCGGCCGTACGTGGAAAGCCATCCAGTACAAACTCGTGTTCAGTATCGATAATGTTAAAGATTTTTTGTACCAGGCCAATAATTTCTTGATCATCGAGTAGTTTGCCAGCCAACATATCTTTTCGCTCGTCACCGGCAATCAGCATGCGCAGGAATTCACCAGTTGAAACCCACGGCAAGGCTAGCTGATCAGCTAGCATTTTGCCCTGCATACTCTTACCAGAGCCAGCGACACCCATAAACACAATCATTCTGGCCTCCATGCCGCTTGGGTCTGCATTAGCTTAGCCTTTCTTTGACGAGGCGGGCGATGATAGCGCCATCGGCCTGTCCCGCCGTCTGTTGCTTGACAGCTCCAATGACCTGTCCCATAGCCTGTAGCCCGCTCGCACCCAACTCGGTCATTTTTTGATCGATAATTTGACCAATTTGAGCTTCAGATAGTTGCGCAGGCAGATACTTTTCGATTACGGTTTTTTCGGTCAGTTCGGCTTGCTGTTTCTCAGCGTTACCGCCCTGGGCATACAAATCAGCACTTTCCTGTCGCTGCTTGGCTTCTTTGCTTAAGACATCAACAACTTCACTATCCTCAAGCCCGCTGTCGCGCTTATTTTTGGCCACTTCCTGGTTGAGAATGGCACTTTTGAGACCACGCAGCGTTTCCACCAGCGTTTTATCACCAGCCAACATGGCCTGCTTGAGGTCTTGATTAAGCGTGTCCTTCAAACTCATCCAGTTAAGAGTGTAGCAAAAGCTAGGGATTTATTTAAGGCCGAGCTTCATGCGCTTGGCTTTGTCAGCCTTGCGGGCCCGGCGAATGATGGCCTTTTTACGTCGATCGCGCTTGCTTATGGGCTTCTCAAAGTACTGCGTTTGTTTCACCACCGTCATCACGCCAGCTTGCTGAACCTTACGCGTAAAGCGGCGGAGCATGTTTTCTAATGATTCTTTGGAATCTTTCCGGGTCACCTGTATCATAGGCGGTTAATTGTAGCTTAACAGATAGAATTATGCAACCCTGCCCTGTTACTGCTGAGGGGAGAGTTGTCGTTTTTGATTGGCGCGTTGTGATTTCAACACGATGCTTTGGAGTTCTTTGAAGATCGCAAAGTGCTTGTTAGTGTGGTAAATCTTAGTATTTCCTTGTCGCTCAGAAATCAGAAAACCAACCTTCTCAAGGCGCTTGAGTTCACGCTGAATATTGCCGGCGTCTTCCTTTATGAGCTTAGCCAGACCCCTGACGTGAGTCTTAAAATCGGGATACTTCGCATAGACGACAATAATCTTGCGACGGACTCGAGAGGTAATAAAAACATCTAACATTGATCCCTACTCACGCTTTCACACCATTAGCTTTATTGTTAGAAGGACAACGATAAGTATAGACTGGCAGCTTGGGCATTTCAATACAATTTTCAGCATATGGGATAATACAAGCATGCATTATCTCGAGGTGAAGAAAATCAAAAAAGAAAAGTATCGGAACTCTATCGCTTGGGTTTAAAATATTTAAAAACCTATGCCTATCAAGCTAAATTTGATGCTGAAGATATTCATACCATTGAACAAAGACTTGATTCTAATTTTGAGTCATTGGTATTGGCTTGGAAATGGACGCTTCATAGCCAAAGCAAAAAAGATATAGAAAAAGCATTACTTAAAATGGCTAACCATTGCAAA
>CAYTTW010000003.1:0-29285 GCA_964441005.1 uncultured Candidatus Saccharibacteria bacterium
TGGGTCGAGAACACTCAGTGAGTGTTTGAGTTTTCCTTGCTTGTCCGCCATGCGCATTTTTCTGTGACAGAAAAATGTTTGCGCTGGCGAAGAATAGAAGTCCCTCCCTCGGCACCACGTCAGAGCTAACTTCAACCCCACCAGAAATTTTGACGATCAAGTAGCCAAAATTTGGTGGGGTCTTGCGTTGTTCTTCCTCGCAATTTTGCAAACGGTTTCCTGGTTTGCAAAATTGGGGATGCCAAAGGCAACCAATTAGTTAATTTGTAAGATGGCTGTAGTTAGGGCTTCAAAAGTCTTATTGGGATTTTGGAGCCACCAAACAGTTGCCGCAGCAGCGGTTTCGACACGCCAAACCGGTTTATCGGTGGCCAACTTCGTTGTGCTCACCTGCCCGCTGACGGCGACTACGAGGTTGTCGAGGTGCTTCACGATGAGGGC
Source organism: uncultured Candidatus Saccharibacteria bacterium (assembly GCA_964441005.1). Taxonomy (GTDB): domain Bacteria; phylum Patescibacteriota; class Saccharimonadia; order Saccharimonadales; family CAYTTW01; genus CAYTTW01. Next base: position 442 of record CAYTTW010000003.1, read on the forward strand.
GGCTGGATATAGTTTGCTCAAGGTATGCAATGTCGTTACTAGCTGGATAAGGTCCATGCCAAAACGGATTGGCGGCAGTTGCGTGGACGCCTGAGCAAGCTTTTGGAGCTGAGCCATTGAGCAAACCACGAGAGTGCTCTCACGAGCTAATAATTTTTCTGGGGTGTCTTTATAGTAATCAACCGCGTCACGCGTAATTGCTACGGCGCCGGAATGTTTTGCCAAGAACTTTTCTAATACAATCGCCGTTTCGCTATTACGTCCAAACTCACCAGCCAGTAAGGTAGCATCGGCCCAGGCAGCGTGTTCGAGCCAAGTTGCCAAGCCCAGTTGGCTAAAGCTGCCGCTTGGGGTACTTGGGGCGTAATCACCGGTTTCAAAGATTTGTCCGACGCTGGTGCGCAAGGCATCGGGCAAAACCACTCTTGCCACCCCTACCCCCGCTCGTAAACTGGTTTGATAGGCTGCAGCCGGTGCCGCAAAACCGTGAGCATTGCCACCAACGATTAATAACTTGCCGGCTTGGCGTTTATTCTCTGGCCGACTCCAGAGCAATTCTCCAAAGCTCGGCTGCCCTGCTTGTTTAATCCAGTAGGACTCGTCCATACTAGGCCGTTAGCTTTAAGGCTTCTAGAAGGTCTCGGCGGCCAGCTTTGCGGTTAAGATCAATTTTTTGTGTGCGCTCCGCATCCGCCGGGCGTATCGCTACTTCATTGGGGTGGTTTGCTTCCCAATAAAGCAAATCTAAATGGGGTAAGTCGTCGTCGTGCTGCAGCTCCCAATCTGGATTAACAGCTATGCGTTTACCGCCATACTTTATAGCTGGCCAGGCACCCCCAAAACTATCGGCAATAAGATAAATGGTCCGTCCATCTTGCCGGAGAGCTTCGATGGCTTCGGCTTTCAGAAACTCCCCCCGATCACCTGTATAGCGACCATCCTCAACTTCGTATGGTTTGCCCCGCACAAACTCAACCTCAAGCCCGTAAATACTATCACGCAATCCTGCCGCGTAGGCTTCAAGCAGGGCTTGTGGTGCAGTCGCAGAGTAGAGTCCCACTCTGTGTTCCACTTCCATTTCGTGCTTGAGTACCACGCGTGCCCAACCGGCCAAGCGAGCATCCGTCTGCTCGGTGGTATAGCCTAAGAGCGGCTCGAGGGCATCTATTGGTTTGCGCATCATCCAGCCGGCCAGGAAATCACGAGCCGACCTTTCGGTATGGGGTAAGGTATCATAGGCTGGCATTAATTCAGTCGCGACTAAATCGCTGACAGCGTTTTGGAAGACGTTATCAACGATAGTGCGCTCTAGATTAAAAATGGCAATTTCGGGGCGGGCTGCTGACATACAATTAAATCATCACATTGTTTACAGTTAGTACATTATCTTAAATTGTTGCCTCTTTCAACCAGTAACCTCTGTCTTTGGGGGCCAATTCGTAGATCATGTTTTTGCGTTCAATAACAACCGGCCAGCCCTTTTGCTTGGCTTGTTCAAACAAGGCGCGGGTTGGATTAAAGGCAATCGGTCTCTCGACGGCTTCGAGCATCGAAATATCGCTTTCGCTGTCCCCAATGGCCAGACTACCTTGCCAACCGGCTTGATGTTTGTCGACCAGCGTTTGTAAGATCAAGTGTTTACTACCGAGGTGACTGGCTTTTTTACCGGTAAATCGGTTGTTTGCTTGCTCGTAGGCTGTGCCGACAAAGTCATCGAAGTGGTAATAGGCCGCAATTTTGGCAATCACCTCCTGCTGCGATCCAGAAATTGCAAACAGTAAGTAGTTTTGCTTGCGAAGATCGCGAATTAAGTTTCGGCTGTAGCGGTATACCTGGTCTTTGTACTCATCAAATACCGCTTGGACGGCCTGCTCATACTGCTTGATGGTTATCTGGGTAAGGACTTGTTCATAAGCGACGACGAGACTTTTCTCGTAGTCTTTAAAGGATTCCAGATGGGTGCGTCGTTTCCAGGCCAGGCGGGATGTACGCACTTTTTGATGCAAGTTTGGGGCGATAATTCCCTGGTGGGCCAAGGCATCGACAATGGCGTGATAAAGTTGCCAGCGAATCAGAGTGCCGTCAATATCGAATACCGCAAATGACCGGCTCATTTTTTACCGCGCCGATACCGCTTTTTAATCCGCTGGTAATCTTCCTGACTATCATTATCTTTATTAAAGAGGCTCACCGGATACTTTTTCTGAAGTTTTTGGTATTTGGTCATAAATGCCTGGCTGATATCAATCTCGCTGGCTAGTGCAAAGTTAAGGCAGTTAAAGATGACATCGGCCAGTTCGGCGGCCACCTCATCTTTGTCGGGTTCACCATCGCGTTCCCAAACAAAATGTTCCATTAGTTCGGCGGCTTCAATGGCAATGCTCATCGCTAAATTCTTTGGTTTATGATGACGTTTCCAATGTCGGTCATTTGTAAACTGAGCGACTAAGTCCTTCAGTTCTTTAATGGTGGTGGTATTGTCTGTTTTCATACTACAGCGCTAGATCGATACTCACCGGGCAGTGGTCCGAGCCCATAACGTCGGGATGAATTTCCGCCTTTGTAACCTTTGACTTGAGGCTGGCTGAAACGAGGACGTAGTCTATCCGCCAGCCAACGTTACGCGCGCGGGCGTTGGCAAAGTGACTCCACCAAGTGTAGTAGCCCTTACCTTGCTTAAAAAGTCGGAGCGTATCGACAAACCCAGCATCAATAAAATGCTGAAAGCCTTCCCGCTCCTCAAGAGTGAAGCCCTTTTTCCCCTCGTTAGGCTTGGGGTTGGCTAGATCATCGGGCGTATGTGCCACGTTCAGATCGCCGCAGAAAATAACTGGCTTTTGTTTCTCGAGCTCCTGGCAGTACGCCAAAAAAGCAGGGTCCCACTGTTCAAAGCGCAGCGGAATACGACTTAAATCGTCCTTGGCGTTGGGGGTATACACTGTGACGATAAAAAACTGTTCATACTCGGCGGCAATAACGCGCCCTTCTTTATTTGGGTCACCGTAATTATCGGACGTTAAGCCATATTTCTTGGCAATCGCTACGGGCAAGCCATTAATAACAGCCAGCGGTTTTGGTTTGGTAAAAATCGCTGTACCAGAGTAACCTTTCTTCTCGGCGGAGTTCCAGTATTCGAGGTAATCCGCCAAATCGACATCCGATTGGTCTTGCTGGGCCTTGGTTTCTTGTAAGCAGAGAATGTCCGGCTGATGTTTTTCAACAAAGGGCACGAAGAGGCCTTTTTTGTGCACCGCCCGAATCCCATTGACGTTCCAGGAATAAATCTTCATTTCATAGCTATTGTAGCGTGTCTAACAGATGTCTGCTAGACTGTGGCTGATGCAACTCGCGTACAAACGAATTCTTTTAAAATTTTCTGGTGAACAATTGGCCGGTAAATTTGAGACCGGCATTGACCCAGAACTAGCTGGTTATCTAGCCGAAGAAGTCAAAAAGGTGGCTCAAACGAGCTGTCAGGTTATTATTGTGGTCGGTGGTGGCAATATGGTCCGCGGCGCCGAAGTGGCGGGACATGGTATTCGCCGCGTGACGGGTGATCAAATGGGGATGCTCAGTGGGCTCATGAACTCCATGGCCATGACCGATATTTTTGAATCACACCAAGTGCCAACTCGCTGTCTTAGTAACATTTTTGCCCAACAAATTGCCGAATCATATTCCTATCGTCTGGCTGAAAAGCATTTGCAACGTAACCGCGTTGTTTTTATCGCCGCCGGGATTGGTCGTCCCTACTTTACGCACGACACTGCGGCCATTAATCTAGCCCTCGAGCTAAGTTGTGATGTCGTGCTCAAGGCCACTAAAGTCGATGGCGTTTATGATAAAGATCCAGCCCAACATCCTGATGCTCATAAGCTTGAACACCTTTCTTTTCAAGAGGCCGTTGAGAATACCTCGATTCAAGTCATGGATAAAGCGGCGATTGGGCTAGCCCTTGAGCACCAGATGCCGGTTATTGTCTTTGATGCCATGGAAAAGGACAATCTTGCTAAGGTTGTCCAGGGCGAGACGATTGGCACGACCATCCGCTAACTTGTATGCACCGATTAAAAAGGAGCCGAACCGGCTCCTTTTTAAATTGTTCTTTATAGAACTTAATTCAAATTCGTCTTGGTATAGGTACCACCACCCTCTAAGGTTGCAGTCAGCGTGTACTTAGCACAGTCATTCGTACTGTTGTCACAAGCCGTCGTCCCATCAGCCGCCGTTACAGCGTAGCTGTAGGTATTGGCTCCAGCACTACCAGCTAAGGTATAAGCACTACCCTTTGGATCTTTCAAGGCTTCTTGATCTAATCCCTTCATGTTAGTCCCTCGCCAGGTACTATCATTCAGATTAGCCAGTGTTGGATACTTTCCATTCTGAGCATAGTAGGCTTCTACCTGACCATGGATGGCTTTGACATCAGTTGTTCGTTCGGTATCCCGGGCCTTCTGCTGGATGCCAGTGAAGGTCGTGATTACCAAGGCCGCCAAGATACCAATGACGACAATCACAATTAAGAGTTCCACGATGGTGAAACCGCGTTGATTACTTTTTACTTTCATGGGAATGCCCACCCTTTCTAATTCCTTGTATTTATTCTCTGTTAATGTTGTTGATATTTACAATCAAATAGTATAGACAGATCAACGAGTAAGCACAAGCAGTTTTCCCCAAGCTGGCGGAAGGGGCGGGATTTGAACCCGCGATGAGGTTACCCCCATACCGCCTTTCCAAGGCGGCGCACTAGACCAACTATGCGACCCTTCCTTAAGCCGGCGTCATTGAATTATACAAGACTTCTGCATGTGGATGCAGCGCAAGGAAAAAGCGAGTAGCACAATGAGTCGTATTTATATACGGTGAATGCGCAACGGAGCTTTTGACGCCGCGATGCGCCATAAGCGGCGGCGGCTTCTGGCTTTGCCAGAAACAGGCCGACGCGGTGCAGGAGTCTTGAAAATTACTACAAGATAAGCTTGTTTTCTGTGCAAATTACAGAGTAAAATAGCTTTAGATGCCACTGATTGAGTTGAGAGACGTCAGTAAACTGTATGGCTTTGGTGATGCCACAACTGTGGCTTTGGACGAAGTCAGTGTGGCAATTGAGCGTGGTGAGTTTGTCGCCATTATGGGCCCGAGTGGCTCAGGCAAGACGACCTTAATGAATATTATTGGGCTCTTAGATCGGCCGACCCACGGCATTTACCTGTTGGACGATAAAGCCGTTGTCCGCCTGCGGGCCAATCAACGCGCCAGGGCTCGCCGAGATCAAATTGGCTTTGTGTTTCAGTCTTTTAGCCTATTGCCCCGCTTAACAATTTTGGAAAACGTAGCGTTGCCGCTGGCCTATAAAGGTATGAGTACTACCCGACGCCTTCGCCAAGCTAGCGCACTCTTGCAACAAGTCGGTCTTCAGGAAAGGGAGTATTACCTGCCCCGCCAGCTCAGTGGTGGTCAATTGCAACGGGCAGCAATTGCTCGTGCGCTCATTAATGAGCCGACTCTCATCATTGCCGATGAACCAACGGGCAATCTGGATAGCGCTTCGAGCCGCGTGGTCATGGAGCTATTGAGCGATATTCATCAACTTGGCAATACGGTCATGCTCGTTACCCATAATCCAGAACTGACCCGCTATGCCAGCCGGGTGCTCTATATGCACGATGGCAGTATTGTGCATGATGAACTCAGCGCCATAGGTGAGGTTGCCGAGCGAGCCAAAGGACTGATTGCCACCTTTCCGCGTAAAACCGAAGAAGACGATCTCGCTGGTGTCTCGGCGTTAATGACGGCCATACCTAGTCGCGATCAAGCCAAGACTATCAGGGCCAAGCGTCGGTCCAAAAAGGCGAAGCGCCGTGGAGCCAAACCATGATGTGGCAAGCTCACTTGAAGATGGCACTCGCTTCCCTGCGCTCGGCGAAGTGGCGGAGCTTTCTGACAATGTTAGGCATTATTATTGGGGTGGTATCAGTGGTGACTATGGTGAGCCTCGGTGAGGGCGTCAAGCAGCAACTGACGGGCCAGATTAATCACCTGGGCAAGGATCTTATTACTATTCGCCCTGGCAAGCTGGTTAGTCGCGACGCTCGAGGCACCATTACGGGCGTGAATCTCTTTTCGTCGCTCGGCAGCAGCAATCTAACGGAAAATGACGTGAATACCATTCACCAACTTACCAGTGTCAAGCAGGTGGTACCCTTCAGTTTTATTACCAGTGGGGCGCAAAATAGCGATCGTGGCTTCGATGGCGCGCTCATTATTGCCACTAGCGCCGACATGCCAGAGGCTATGAGCCAACGCGTGCAGTACGGAGCGTTCTTCAGCAAGGGTGACTCCAGTCGTCAAGTCGTCGTCATTGGTAAACGGGTGGCTGAACAACTATTCCGGCAAAATGTCCCGATTGGGCAAAATCTGAAAATTCGGGGTCAGGACTTTGTGGTGCAAGGTATTTTTGATGATTTTGAAAGCAACCCCTTGCTACCTGGTGTCGACTTTAACGCGGGCGTGTTTATGCCGCTGGAGACTGCCAAAGCGCTTAATAATGGTAGTGTGCAAATTTTTCAAATACTGGTACGCCCAAGCGATCCCAAACAAGTTGCCGTTACTACCAAAGCCCTGCAACAGTCATTACAAGCCGCCCATGGCGGGCAAAACGATTTTACGATTCTGACGCAGGCTGAGACCCTAACCGCGACTACTCGGGTTCTCAATACCATTACAGAATTGATCGCCGGGCTGGCAGCGGTCTCACTGATTGTGGGGGGCATCGGCGTCATGAACATAATGCTCGTGTCAGTTTCTGATCGGGTCCAAGAAATTGGGGTTAGAAAAGCCATTGGTGCTACCAATCGCCAAATTCTCGGTCAATTTGTGGTGGAAGCGGCGGTCCTGAGTCTGGTTGGCGGTCTGGTGGGCGTTCTGCTGTCAATTTTCGTCAACTTTGGATTGCGGATTTTCACCAATCTCAAGCCGGTTATTTCATTGCCGGTGGTGGCGCTGGCCGTGGCAGTATCGTTGGTGGTGGGCCTCATTTTTGGCATAACCCCAGCGCTGCGCGCGGCGCGTAAAGATCCCATCGAAGCCTTGCGGCGTAGCTAGTTACGACTCGTCGCGCGGGGCTTTCTGTCCCTTCCTGCGGGCTTCCGACAAGCCAATGGCAATGGCTTGATCACGACTTTTCACTTTTTTGCCGCTGCGTCCACTGCGTAGCTTACCCTCGCCAAACTTGTGCATGGCTTGTTCTACCGTTTTGCGCGCACCTTTTCCATACTTGTTCATACTACCCTCCTACAAAATAAAAACTTCTCTCCTCGCATGCCCGGAGAGAAGTTTTTGGTTTATTTAACAGCGTCTACAATGTGCCTTCACGAATCAGCTGTGGACTATAGACGACAGCTTCAACATCTTCAAACCACAACGCACGCTTATCTTGCCAATCATAACCCGATTGGGCTCTAAACTGTTTGCTTTTTCTGGTCATTCTCCCCTCCCAAGGATTACTCCCGTGCGTTGTTAAAGGCGTTCAGGGTTAGTTTTTGCGACCTCCCCTTAGCCTAGCTCTAGCATAATGGATGAGCCACAGCTATGAATAGGAAAAATCTCACATTGCTAGCGATTTAAAACGTGCCGCTGGCCACCACCGACCAAACGGATAAACGCAATCAGAACCACGGCTCCAATAAGCGCTACCACGAAGCTGATCGGGTTAAAGCCCGTAATGCCACGACCGCCAAGCAGCTGTGATAGAAAGCCGCCAATAATGGCACCGATAATGCCAATAACAATATTCGCGAAAGCCCCTTGCTCGGCGTCAGTACGCATTATCAATGATGCAATCCAACCTACTAAGGCTCCAAATACTATCCAAGCAATAATTCCCATATGTTACTCCTTCCTACATTGATTTATGTACACGCGAACTACCTGGCTCGTGCCGTAAATCGGCCATTTCGGTCTTAAGTTGCTCGCGACCGGCGCTCACTGCTTCGGCAACTCGCTGTTTCATGCCCTTGGCCTGCTCGACTTTGTGATTGATCCGTTGCTTCGTGCTAGCCAACCCTGTGGTTGTTTTGTGCTTCAGATCCTTGGCTGATGCTTTCAGCTTGGCACGCGTTTCCTGGCCACTTCGCGGCGCTGTTAAGAGCGCTACGCCAGCACCCAGGAGACCACCCAGCACCAGCGGCATCATGGCTTGACGTGACATCTTCATCTCACCCTCCTCATTTAACACTTCCAGCGTAAAGAATCAGGGGTTAAATGGCTACGAGATTTTTCACAAGCACAAGATATCAAACCAAAACAAATACCCGCTGGGTAGCGGGTATTTGTGTAAGGAAGAGCGGTGTAACTATTTACATTGTGTCATCGGACATCGCTTCGTCAGCAAAGCCGACGTCACTATCCCGTTGCGTTTCTTGAAGGTCATCATCATTCTGAAGCTGCGTACCTTCATCAGCTTGCTGTGATGGATCCTTCATACCTTTATTCTGTGTCATTGTCCCTCCTCCCCAGTGCTTAGTGGCAACTGGGCCGGGGGTAACTATGTCAGACGGAGTGAGAGAAAACTATTAGTTTTTTCACACCTGCCCAGCGGGCTCGTCTGGCGCGGCTGGAGTGTCATCGGCGGGAGCGGCTGGTTCGCTTGGTTCAGATGGCGCAGGGGCCGCTGAATCATCAGACGGTGCACCGCCATCACCCATATCGTTATTTACGGGCTGACTGGCATCTTGGCTGCCGGCATCAGCTTGGCCGCCAGCATTGGTACTGTCGTCTGTTGGCTGATTCATGTTGTTGGTACTTTGGTCGTCACCACTTGCGGGTGTAGCATCATTTGGATCCATGCTAGTCTCCTTTTAATTAGGTTTAACGCTTACAGTATGAACGTTCTGTATTAATAAAGCTACTAAAAAATTTAGTGCGAAACAGTGTGGTCTTCTTTGGTAACGCTGATGGTACATTCGCTCAAAAGGGTACCAACTGCGGCCACAGCTGCAACCATTGGCACCAGCACCGCGCCGACCAGCCCCACGCTCAGGGGAAATTCGATGATCTCGCGCCCGTTAACGTCTTTGACCGTGATCCGTCGAACGTTGCCCGCGGCCAATAGCTGTTTAAACGTTCGTACCAACTGTTCGCCGCGCACCTTTATTGTTTCTTGATAGCGAGCCACTTTTACCTCCTTTAATTTCAAGTCTACCCTTTCTGGATTTCCTTGGCTGCGAGAAATATCAAAAATCTGCCCGATATGTTAGAAACTGGCGAGACTAGACCGAGCGGTCTACAATAAAAGAAGACCAACGCTCGTTGGTCCTAAGTCAAAGGGAGGGACTATGCACAAGTTATCAACTGAGGCTCTCGGTGAGTTGCTTCATCAATCGAGTGCGCCAGCGGTTAGTATCTACTTGCCAACCCATCGGCAAGCGACTCCGCCTCACAAGCACGAAGACCAAACACGCTATAAAAATCGTCTTCGGCATGTTGCTACTATCTTGCATAGTTACGATGCCCCTAACTCCATAATTGACAGTTTGCTCGCGCGCCTCGAAGCGCTGCACACCGATCAAGAATTTTGGCAAAACCGCCTTGACGGTTTGGCCGTTTTTGCCAGTCCCAAAGGGCTCTGGGTGTATGATTTGCCACTGGATTGTGAGGAGTATAGTGCCGTTGATACCCACTTTCACGTCGCGCCGCTATTAGCCCTCGTGCAGGACAATCTACCCTTTTTGGTGTTGGCCTTGAACTTGCAAACGCCCCGTCTCTACCAGGGTGATATGTACGGCTTAGAACCAGTTACCGCCTTGACCCTACCACACGATCTTATCTCAGCACTCAAAATCGATGAATTTAGTCAGCGGCAGCAACACTATCACGTCAAAGCTGGCGGTTATGCCACTGGCCAACACGGTGGTGGTACCGTCAAGGATACGGGCCATGAAGAAAAACTGCGCTTCTTACGCTTGGTGGATGAAGCCCTGCGGCGATTTGACGACAGTAAGCCATTAATTTTAGCTGGTGCCACACCGGTCATTGCTGATTACCGTAGCATTAGTAGCTACCCCCATGTGCTGGAGGGTGTCATCGAGGGCGATATCCGTGACGATGAGCTCGTTGCTCGTCACGAACAAGCCTGGACCATTCTGAGCGACGAATATATTCAACAGCGTCACCAGGCGGCTGTTGAACGTTTGGCCGCCTTGGCTGGACAAGCGCGGGTCACCACAGAGCCGGCAGCCATTTTGGATGCGGCCGAGACGGGCCGAATCGACACGCTCTTGGTCTCGGTTAGCACCCATACCCGTGACACGGTGCGAGACGTCGTCAGCCGGGTGAAAAAAATTATCTTCCCGGCCGAACAGCATCGCCAGTTTATCGATCAAACAGCACTATTAACGTGGTATCAAGGTGGTCAGGTGCTCGATATTGAACCACGTCTCATCCCCGTGAATGCTCCCCTCGCCGCCATTTTACGCTACTAGTTTTACGAAGCGAGTACTTTCAACTCGAAGGGGTTTGCTAACAATAAATTAGCAAAGCGAGTACTTTGGACGAAAGGTAGTCGCTGCCAAGTGCAGCCCGAGAAGTTGATAGCCTTGTGCGTACAACTTCCCGGCGCGGAACGCTACCTTGAGCCAAAGTACGAGCGACTACTCATAGCGGAGCGCATCGACCGGATTAAGCCGCGCGGCTCTGGCTGCTGGATATAGACCAGCCAACATGCCAATTAAGGTGGCAATGCCAATTACCGCTAGAATCAGCCAAATTGGCAAACCGATAATATCGTGGGCTTTCACACTCTGGCTGGCGAGCTGCTTATTGACTAATACATTAGCGATACGGGTCAGGCCGTAACCAACGGCGACGCCAAAGACACCACCCCAAAAGCCTAGTAATGACGCTTCAAAGGTGAAGAGCGTTCTGACTGTTGAGCGTTTTGCCCCCACAGCGCGCATCACACCAATCTCCCGAGTTCGTTCGAGTATGGCCATGACCATGGTATTAATAACGCCGATGGCGGCCACCACTAAGGCGATGCCACCAATACCGCCAAGCACTAAGCCAAGGATATTAAAGATTTGGAGCTGCTGTTTAATGGAGGCTTCCGCATCGGCCGCGCCCACACCGAGTTTGCGAATATCGGCTGCGGCGGTGGCGGCATTTTTGCTGCTATCAACTTTAGCAATCAGAGCCCCATAGCCATTTTCGGCCAACATGTCTTGGCTAATGAGGGTATAGTGTGGCGTTGAGCTGCATGGGCCATGGGCGTTACGGCACTCGTTTTCCGCGGCTTTACGATCGGCCTCAGTCTGGTCGTAGCGCTGGTTGAGTTCCATGCCGCGCATCCACTGCAGTGGTACCCGTACGCGTTTCTCGGCGCTTGCAGTATCGGTAATACCGACGACCACGGCTTTCAAAATAGTTGGTTTTTGCTGGTCCTGGGGGTTATTGTCGCACGGTCCATTACACTGCGGCGGTGGTTGGATATCGGCACCAACACCGGTGTACCACTTTTGAGTTTGCAGATCGACGGTCTTGCCAACCAAATCTTGGTAGTGGCCCTTGAAGCCAAATTTATCGGCATAATCGGCGGTTATGGTAATAACACCATCTTTGTCACTTTCGATTAAATCACGTCCGGCAACGATGTTGCTGGTAATAATACCGTTGGCGTCATAGGCGCTGGTTTGCTCGAGTGTTAATTTATTACCATTGTAACTAACAGCCTCTAGCCAGCCGCCGTCTTCTTGGCGGGCCACGCCAACAACGTGAGCAACTGCTTTCACCTTGTCGACGATAGCATCGGTTAGCTTAACGCAGCCATCACAATTTTGACTACCGTGATTAGCATCCTCAAACCGACTAATATCGCTGTGCTTCGAAATAGCAATTTGCTGCAGCAAGCCGCTGCTTTCGACCTGGCTCAGGAAAAAGCCCTTAGCACCAGTCACTAACGCCAGCATAATGGTCACACTGGTAGCGCCAATCACGACCGCAAAAATAGTTAGCGCGGAGCGCAGTTTTTGTCGCCATATGTTTCGCAGGGCAATTAATATGTAATCTAGCAGTGACACGCTAGCCTCGCTTCTCGTTTAATTTGCCATCACGAATTTCAATGACTCGGCCGGCCTGTTTGGCAATCCCTAAGTCGTGAGTAATCATTAAAAGCGTAATGCCATCTTTATTGAGCTTTTTAAGCAAAGCCATAATTTCATCGCCACGGGCACTATCCAGGTTGCCGGTTGGTTCGTCGGCAATAATGATTTTAGGCTGAACGGCTAGGGCGCGGGCAATAGCCACACGTTGACGTTGCCCACCAGACAGCTGATTCGTCTTATGCTTTAGGCGATCACTCAAACCGACGGCTTGGAGACACTCTTTGGCACGTTGCTTACGAGCGTGGCGTCCCATTTTGCCGAACACCAACGGCAACATGACGTTTTCCATGGTGGTGTTATTACCTTGCAGATTAAACGACTGAAATACAAAGCCAATATATTTGTTGCGGTAAGCAGAAAGCTTGGCGTCACGCACTTTCGATAGATCGTTCCCATCGATGACGATGCTGCCACTAGAGGGTTTATCAAGTCCCCCAATCACATTGGCGAGAGTTGACTTTCCGGAGCCCGAAGGCCCTACAATCGCCACAAACTCGCCTTCGTTAATGTTAAGCGAGACGCTGTCTAGGGCGTTAAAAACCTCGTCACCGAGTTTATAGGTGCGAGTGACATTATGTAATTCAATAAGGGCAGACATAGAGGAAATGTTTTTGCTTTCTGGCTTAAGCATAAGCTTTTTTGCAACTGTTTCCAAACGAATTGCTTTAGAGCGTTGTGGAAAAGCTAAAGTTGGCTAAAACAACGAGACGATAGCGGCTAGCCCGGCGAGCGACATAATAATAGTAATCAACCAGCCTAGCCCGGTCACTGAGCGTTTGTTGACCCACTCACCCATCACCTTTGGGTTGCTACTAAGTTTGACAATCAAGAACAAGACTAGCGGGGCGGCCAACCCGTTGCCCACGGCTGAATAAATCAGAGCCTTAATTGGATCAATGCCTAAGAAATTAATCCCTAGCCCGACCAACATTGAAATGATAATCACGCCGTAAAAGGCGTAGGCCTGTTTGAGTTTGCGGTACAGCCCTTCACGCCAATTAAAACTTTCGGCCAGGGCGTAGGAACTCGACGCCGCCAAGACTGGAATAGCCAACATGCCAGTACCAATAATGCCCACCGCAAACAAGAAGTAGGTGGCGTTACCGGCAAACGGACGTAAGGCCTCAGCGGCTTGGGCGGCCGACGTAATATTGGTAATCCCATGGCCGAAAAGCAAGGCACCACAAGCCGCAATAATAAAGAACATCACGACGTTCGATAGCGTAATCCCTGACCAAACATCAATCCGCATGCTTTTGACGTCCTCAGGAGTAGTGGCCGCCGCCCGCGAGGCGATGGAAGTTTTTCCTAGCAGAATTTGCTCCTCAACTTCTTGGGAGGTTTGCCAAAAGAAAAGATATGGTGAGATGGTCGTTCCAAAAATGGCACATAAGAGCAAAAGCTGATCTTTATTAAAGTGAATACTTGGAATCACCGTGTGTGGAAGTACCTCGTGCCAGTTAAGATGGGCTAACAAGGCCGAAAAGACGTAGGCAAACAAAATCATGGCCAGCCATTTAAGGTAACGCGCATAGCGAGCGTACGGTGTTAGAATTTGGAGCAGTAAGCTGAGCACGGCAAAACCAACGACTAGACCGGCGGCGCTGAGATGGGGGTTGAGTAGCTGGGCGCCCTTGGCCATGGCGCCGAGGTCCGCACCAATGTTAAAGGTATTGGCGGCAAAGAGCAGGAGGGTGCACACATACAGCACCTTGCGCGAAAAGTGACTGCGGATATTGCTGGCGAGGCCGCGCCCGGTAACTAGTCCGATGCGCGCACACATTTCCTGAATAACGGCCGAGAGTGGCAAAGTGACGGCCGCGGTCCACAGCAATTGGAAGCCATACTGTGAGCCAGTTTGAGAATAGGTGGCGATGCCCGAAGGATCGTCATCCGACGCACCGGTTGTGAGACCGGGCCCCAGCATGTGCCAGTAGGCTTCGGTTTTTTTCAATGCCTTGGTGGTTGGCAAACTGACTGCCACTTGATGCGTCACATGCAGAGTATGGTCGAGCACCTCAGCCGGGGCTTCAACCGTTCTTTGCAGTAGATCTTTTTTGGCAGAATGAGACATGTTCGAGCAGTTTGTTTTATCGTACAGGCTTTAGTTAAACATAACAAGTTAGCCCTTGCCCAACAAGACTCGTCGCACTCTTTGGTTATTTGCTTTTAACGAGCTTACCGTCCTGCAACTGAAAAGTTAGATCGGTTTTACCCGCAATGGACAGGTCATGGGTTACCACAATAATCGTTGTCTGTTCAGACTTTGCCAATTGGTGAAGTAAGTCGAAGATTAGCTTACCAGTTTGGCTATCGAGATTGCCGGTGGGCTCATCGGCCAAAATCAGTTTTGGGTGATTGGCGAGCGCCCGCGCAATAGCCACGCGTTGCTGCTCCCCACCGCTCAGACGGCCGGGCTTGCGCCGTTGAATATCGCCACTGAGTCCAACTTGGTTGAGTAATTCTTGGGCGCGCTGATGACGCTCCGCCTTGTTGGTCTTAGCAAACTCCATAGGCAGTAGCACATTTTCGATGGCCGTGAGGTTGGGTATTAAGTTATAGCTCTGAAAGACAAAACCAATTTCCTTGCAGCGATAACTAATTAAGGCATGATCGCTGAGCGAGGTTATATCTCGACCGGCCACTTCAATGCTGCCGGCATCGGGGTGATCAAGGGCGCCGAGGAGCGATAGCAAGGTACTTTTGCCGCTGCCACTACGTCCAATAATTGATACAAATTTGCCAACCCCGACGGCAAAACTAATGTTACGTACGGCCTGCACCGTGCCACCTGCAATCGTGAAATGCTTACTCAGTTTACTAACTTTTAGGGCTTCGTTCATGTAATCTCCTATTCGGCTCGCATTACTTCGGCTGGCCGGACTTTAGCAATTAAGAAGGCAGCCATCGTGCTACCAACTGCCGCGATAATAACGGCCGCCAACAAGCCATAGGCTAAGAGGCTCAGACCGGCGCTCGCGTGAATATTTTGCAGGTTGGTCGCACCACCCCTCAGGACTCTGAAGAATTGCCCGCCGCCGCGCATCCCGCCGCCCAGCTGTGGACCTGGCTGAGTACCGCTACTATTGTTGACAAGTAGCTTGGTGACCGGATTGGCGCCGAGCACACCAAGGCCCAGACCCAAGATGGCACCGAGGAGCGTAAAGGTTATAGCTTCGGCCATAAATTGCCCGATCACCTTAAGATTTGAGGCGCCTATGGCCTTGAGAACGCCTATCTCGCGTCGCCGCTCGCGCACAATCATAATCATGGTTAGTAAAATAATGACGGCGCCGGCTACCAAAGCACCAAGCAAGCTGATGAGCGAGACTGACGTAATATTTTGCAGCGGTGCGAGAGCCTCGGTTGAGGTATCTTGTTGGCTCACAACGTCGGCGCTCGTGCCCAACATTTGCTTGAGACTGGTCACGGTGGCGTTGAGGTTGTCGATTGAATCGACTTGCACGATCGCCGAGGAAATGTCAGTTGTTTGACCGGAGAGTCGTTGGACGGTGGCGAGTGGCATAACCAAGCTGCTGTTACTAAAACGGTTGCCGGCATCAAAAATGCCAACCACTGTAACCGTATTGCCGTAAGCCTGGAAGGTTGAACCGACAGCGAGGCTGTTTTTAGTAGCCAGCTCACTGCCAATAATTGCGACGGTGGCATCGACGTTTGGATCAAATGACTTACCACTGGTTAGTTTGGTAGTACCACCGCCGAAACTTTGTAGACTACTAGGATTATTGGTGCCAATGACCGGCACCGGCAAACTCAGCGGAATGTTGGGAGTAGGCATATCGCCGCCAAATTGATCACCGCCTCCTCGGCGGTTGAAGCGTTGTCCGAGGGTACCGGGATCGATAGCCGATTGCAAATTAGTATCACTGCTTGTGAGCCGATCCTGGAGGGTTTCAGTGACCGCTACCACATGAGGGCTCGCCTTAACTTTGGTTACTTCGTCATTCGTCAGTGGTTCACCGCCACCTTCAAAGCCACGCGCCCCGGCCGGTGAAATTGTAATGATGTTGCCAATAGAGTTTTTGACCGAAGTGATTTTTTGCTCGACGGCATTATGGGCCACCAGCATTGACAAGGCCAAGCCGATACTCAGCCCTAAAATGAGCACAATTGACACCGTCCGTACGCTATTGCGGAAGGTATTGCGCACACCGCGACTGATGACATTCATGTATGACCTTTCTGTTAGTCGATTAAGCTAAGGCTATAAAATAAAGCTGAGAGCCAGCTTAGAATAACTTAAGCCGCTGGCGCTACGGGCAGTTTAACACTAAAGACACTGCCGCGGCCCGGCGCACTTTTAACGCCAATATGGCCGCCGTGAGAATTTACGATTTGCTCGGCAATGGACAGGCCTAAACCATAGCCGTCAACCTGTTTGCTGCGCGCCGTATCGGCGCGGTAAAAACGATCAAAAATATAAGGTAAGTCAGAAGCCTTAATACCCGCGCCTTGGTCGGCAACGCTCAAGACGATGGTGTGGCCCTGCTGTTCGGCGCTCAGAGTAATTACTGTGTCAGGAGGACTGTATTTAATAGCGTTGTCGAGCAAAATGACGAGTAGTTCGACCAGGCTGGCTTCATCACCGCGGACCTTGAGTGGGCCAATCTTGTCTTCAATGCTCAGCGCTTTTGCCGCGCGCGTTTTTTCGACGCGCTCAAGTGCTTGCCGACTAACCTTGGCCAGGTTGACCCGTGACTTTGGTGATTGACCGTTGTTTTGAGCCAATTTTAAGAGGCCATTGGAGAGACTCTCCAGTTTACTGATTTCTTCTAGGTTGCTCGCGAGCAGGGCTCTCGTTTCTTTCAGACTCAGTTTAGGGTCACGCAGACTCACCTCGATCTCGGTTTTCATGGCGGTGAGCGGTGTCCGTAGTTCATGCGAGGCATCGGCCGTAAAGCGGCTTTGAGCCTCCAGAGCGTTTTCAATTGGATGTAACGTGCGTCGTGCGAGCAAATAACACACCCCGCCCGAAACGACCAAAATCACTAAGTTGAGATTAATTAAGCGTGTTTCTAGTCGTGTACGGGCGGCATCAAACTGCTGCTGCTGGACTGTGAATAGTTCTGGGGGCAAGGCTTCCCGAAACCGCGGAAAGGTGCGCAGGCCGGAGTTGTAATTACGAAAACCAGCTGCAATTTCTCGGATCGAGAGGTTATAGATAATGCCACTAAAGACGATACTGATAGCCATGAGTAACGCCACGTACCACATGGTCAGGCGAAAGGTTGCCGAGCGAAACATCAGGCTTCAAGCCCGAGTTTATAGCCAAAACCACGCACGGTATGAATCAGGTCAGGTCCCCGAAACGGCTTATCAATTTTGGCACGCAGGTAACCAATATAGACCTCCACGGTATTTGGCAATATGTCAGCGTCGTAATCCCAAACATGGCTAATTATCATGTCTTTCGTCAAAATGCGCTCGGGGTTGCGCAGCAGGTACTCCAGCAGACTAAATTCTTTACTCGATACATGAATTAGTTGACCATTACGGCTAACTTCAAACCGCGCTGGATCTAAGCGCAAATCCTCATAACTGAGCACTGTATCACTGGCGGTCAATGGTCGACGCAGGAGTGCCCGAATGCGGGCCAATAGCTCCTCAAAAGCAAAGGGTTTGATAAGGTAATCATCGGCGCCACTATTGAGACCCTCGACTCGATCGGCAATTTTATCCTTGGCTGTCAGCATTAATATGGGCGTGTGGACACGCTGAGCACGGAGCTCTTGGCACACAGCTGTCCCATCTTTACCACCGGGCAACATACGATCTAACACAATCACATCGTAGGCTTCGGCCTGGGCAATCGCCAGGCCTTCTTCCCCGTTGTACACCACATCCACAGCAAAGGCTTCTTGTTCTAAGCCTCGCCTAATGGCATTGGCAATCTTGTGCTCATCTTCCACTACTAACACCCGCATCGCTCTCAATTGTAAAGCACAAAGCTTAAATTTGGCTGAGAGGTATCTTAAGCCCTCAGGCGGTTTACCACCGATGTACCACGCGCTATACTGTGTGCAGAGCGGTTGACGAGCTACAAAAAGCAAACACCATGAATGCGTCTGAGGGGTCTTAATGAGTAATAAATCACGCTACAGTGCTGGAATGTTATACGTCGCCGGCTTGCGCTGGCAGACGACTGAGCTAGTGCCGCCCTCACATTTACTACCAGCCAGAACTCTCACTTCTCCTCGACATGGCTGGCGAAAGCAATGGCCCCTTTTGAGCATAGCCCTCCTGCTGCTGGTTATTGGGACTCTGAGTGTTATCAGCCTTTTTGTGCAGCGTTCCCTCGCCCCGCTGCGGCTGGGCAATCAAATGTGGTCACGGTCTATTTCGGCTAGTCAACTGCAACTCGGTATCGCCAAAGCTACCCAGGCATATCGGCTCCAGTTCACTACTCCAGATGGTAAAAGCCAGTCCTTCAGTCTTATGGAAGCCGGTCTCACTGTTGATGCTAGCGCGTCGGCTCGCGAAGCCCTGGCTGAGCGCCAAACTGCCTCGCTGTGGCAACACCTGGAGTGGTGGCATTCCACACCAATCCAGCTTCATGTCAGCGAAGATAAAGCCAAATTTGATACTTTTATTAACCAACATACGTCTCAAGTCGTCACACCGGTACAAGATGCTCAACTCAGTATCAACAATGGCCACGCCGTGCTGAGCGCTGAAAAGGTTGGGCTTAATTATAGTTTGCCCAGTGCCAAGACCGCTATTCACGAGGCTGCGGCCACCCTCTCAACCACCCCTTTAAAATTGCAATCGACGCTTGTGCAACCCACCTACGAGGCCAAAAAACTAGAACCGGCCAAGCAGCGGCTGGAGGCCGCTTTAACGCAATCAGTCAGCTTTCAAATTGCCGATGCCACCATCACTCCCAGTCCTTCAGACCTTGCCGGCTGGCTGGAAATTAGTCCAGTGGCCGCCGATCGAAACGTTGATGTCACGGCTAATAGCGGCAAGATTCTGGAGTACATCAATAAAGTTGCCCGACCTTATGTGCACCCCGCCCGCAGTGAAATTGTGGTGAACCACGATGACGGTTCGTCGGCAGTGTTGGTGAAGGGACAAAGCGGCATGGATGTTGTTAACAAAGATAAGGTGGCCTCCCAAGTAGCCAACAAGCTACTCGATGGCAAAGGCGTCAAGGTCGACATGACAGTTGACTATGCGGCTTACAAAACCATCAGTGCTCAGCCCTATGATAAATGGATTGAAGTTGATGTCAGTAGCAAGCGTCTGTACGCCTACGAACAGACAACTGTGGTCAACACCCAACTCGTGTCCGCCGGGGCACCCGCTACCCCAACTGTCCTTGGACAGTATCAAATTTATGCCAAGTATCGTTCACAAGATATGCGTGGCGCCAACGCTGACGGCAGCCGTTACTTTCAACCAGATGTCGAATGGGTTAACTATTTCTACCAGGACTACGCGATTCATGGCAATTACTGGCGACCACTGAGCTACTTTGGTAATGTCAATAGCTCGCACGGCTGTGTTGGTCTCATCAACAGTGACGCCGAGTGGGTGTACGACTGGGCACCAATTGGCACACCCGTTATCGTACACGACTAAGATTTACTGATACGCCGGCAGATTAAGGAGTTTATCAACCGTCACAAAAGCATAGCCGTTGGCCTGCAACTGTTTGACAACTATTTTAGCGGCCTCAATGGTCTGCTGACGATCACCGCCCTTCCCGTCAATGCCGTCATGAAAAATAATAATCGAGCCCGGCCGCACCTTAGCGAGCGTGCGCCTAGCAATGTGCTCCGCTCCCGGCCGCAGTACCTCCAGCGCATCACCAAATTCACCCCAGACCGGATGCAGTTTTAGCTGTTTGACGGTGTGTAGTAGCCACGGTTGGCGCCATAGCCATGGTGAGCGATACAGCGCTGGTGTTTTGCCAAGTACCTCAGTCAGAACGCGCTGGTTCTCGGCTATTTCGTGACGAAAGCTAGGCTGGGTAAAATACTTTGTAAATGCATGCGATAAGGAGTGATTGCCAATGATGTGGCCGGCCTGAGCCATCGCCCGGGTGACATTTGGATAGCGCTGCACGGCTGTGCCAACCTGAAAAAACGTCGCTGAAATCTTGTGCTTATTCAAGAAAGCAACAATGTCAGAAGTGTAGGGTTCATTGGGGCCGTCATCAAACGTCAGCGCGACTACTTTTTGATTAGTTCGGCCCCGCCATGGTACCAGCCCCCAGAGCTGGGAGTACGGTGACATACACGTCCAGTAGAGGGCGCCGAGAATAAGCACAATGACGAGAATAATCATCGACGAGCTCGCATGATGATGTGGTTGGTGTCACGAATTAACCGATGCGCTTCGCGCACCAAGTAGTGCCCGGGTTGAGTATAGAGTGAAAAAGCGGCCAGCAGCAGGACACCAATGGCAAAGTGAAACAACGTCAAGACGGCTGGGCTAAATTCGTTACGAAATTTTGGCGCCGAGCCGAGAATCGGTCGCTTAAACAAGCGGGTGAGGTTGTATTCCAAGATGTAATAGATAAAAAAGCTCACGATCACGTTATAAAACAATCCCCGCGCCAGGCGCCGAGCCGAGGTATAGGTTGGGTTGCCATTTAAGAAGATGACTTTGCCCTTCTTCTGCAGTTTATGAAGCAAATCAAGCTCATCACCGCCCTGGGTCAGTAGGGTGTTATAGCCTTCCCACACCTCTTTCTTAAACGCAATATTGGTGGCCGAAATGTAGATGGTTTTGCGCGTCAGTTTATTAATCAGGCTTACGTAGCCAAACAAAATATACGGGTAAACTTCGCCCCACAGCGGTCCGTCAACATAGTGGCAGGGGCCAGCCACGCCCACCAAGTGAGGACGCTTCACGAACATGTTATTGATATTTTCGAGCCATTGCGGGCTAAAGGTTGTATCAGCGTCGGTCGAGACCACGATGTCGCCATTGGCGGCTTCAGTCCCAGCCTGGCGTGCCCAGCAAACGCCTGGTCGCTTTTCTTTAATCACCCGGGCGCTTAAACCCTTGGCAATGGTGGCTGTTTGATCAGTGCTATTATTATCAACCACAATAACTTCAAAATCGGTAAAAGTTTGCTGCGTCAAGGAAGCTAGCGTATTGGCAATATAATTAGCTTCATTAAACGCCGGAATAACCACACTAAAGCGTGGCCGCGCTGTTTGCATACCCGTATTCTAGCAAGAAATAGCTTAATAATAACGTAAATTTGAACCTGCAGGGTCGCCGATTAAATAGCTGATTTATGATACAATTTAGCCTTGATGCGGGGGTTCACATCGTGGTCAATCTAGAGAAAGAATTGTTTTTTAGAGACATGCGACGGGATCACTTGGCTTTGACATTTGACGATGTCATTTTGCAAACGGGTCGCAGCCACACTCCAGCCTCAGAAGCCAATATTACCAGCTTCTTTACCCGTGAACTTGAACTAAAGACTCCAATTGTCAGCGCAGCTATGGATACGGTCACCGAGCACCGCATGGCTATTGCCATGGCCAAACTGGGGGGCCTGGGTATTATCCATTCTGGTCTGGACGTAAAGCAGCAACGTAATGAAGTGCGCCGGGTGAAGCTCTTCTTGAGCGGGCTGATTGATCGCCCCGTCCTCATCAATCAAGAACAAAGTCTAGAGAGTGTATTAGAAATGTGTGATACAGCAGATTATCACTTCCGAACCTTCCCGGTTATTGATAATAGCGGCAAATTAGTTGGACTCATGACGGGTAAGGGCTTTGAATTCCCCGAGGACTTATCAGGGTCGGTCGAAAAAGCCATGAAACCGCTCTCACAAATCCATTGGGCACCACATGATACGCCAATTAAGAAGGCATATGAGACTATGCGCGACACGCGGACGACTACCCTCCCATTAATTGATGATGAGGGCCAAGTAACCGGCTTATATGTCTGGAATGATGTCAAGGCCATTGTACGTGGTGACACAGCTCCTTACAATGTCGACACTGATGAGCGTTTGCGAGTTGGCATTGCCGTACCGACGGATAATACCGCTCTCCAGCGTGCCGAAGCCTGCGAAAAGTATGCCGATGTACTAGTTATCGACTCATCGCAAGGTGATTCAGACTTTGGGCTAAATACGCTTCGTGAACTGAAGGCGGCCTTCCCTCGCCTGCAGGTTGTCGGTGGTAACTTTACGCAAGGTGATTCGGCGGTGGAATTTGCCCGTGCAGGAGCTGACGGCGTAAAAATAGGTCAAGGTGGTGGATCGATTTGTACCACTCGGGTCGAGACAGGTACCGGACGCCCTCAAGTAACGGCTGTCTTCGAATGTGCCAGAGCTCTTCGCCAAGCCGGCTTTAGCGATCTACCGATTTGTTCGGACGGCGGCATTGCCTACCGCGGCGCTATACCGATTGCGATTGCTGCTGGTGCTCATTCGGTAATGGTGGGACTGATGATGTCGGGAACTCTCGAGTCTGCTGCGCCGATATTTGAAGATAAAAACGGCACTAAGTGGAAGCTCTATCGGGGTATGGGCTCGATCACTTCACTTAGCGAAAGTGCCTCGGCTAGGGCGCGTTATAGCGCCAGTGAAATTGGCAGGCTGTTACCTGAAGGTATCGAAGCTGCCGTGCCGGTTAAAGGAACGGTAGCCGATGAGATTGACCTTATGAATAAGGCTCTGCGCCGTGGTTTGTCGTTAGCTCGATCACAAGATATTCCTTCGCATCGTGAAAATGCTCTATTCGAACGTGTCACCCAAGCTGGAGCGCGTGAAGCTCACCCGCACGATGTAACAATCTTATCAGTGCCGGATCTAATGAAAATTGCTGCTTAAAGGAGCTTCTATAATCATCTAAATTGTAATGGTGTGTGGTAGTAAACCCCTGCCTGTGTCTCTACGGGGTCACCCTACCTTTCAAGTTTTTGCTGAGCCGCCTTGTCAACCAGGATCGATAATTGCACGGGTGTGGCGTGGGCTTTGAGGATGTACTTATAAGCCCCCAGAGCGCGGGCTTCGTCGGCTTCGGCGTCGCTATCCAAGTTGCTGATGACAATGACTTTAACATTAGGGTGTTTGTGAATGACGTCATACTGACGAAGAAACTCCAGACCACTCATCGTTGGCATCAGTAAGTCCAAGAAAATAATACCTGGCTCCTTGCGTTCTGCCTCCGCTAGACCCTCTTGCCCATTGCTGGCTACGGCAACGGTATGGCCACTCTTTTTCAAGATCTGCTGATAGGCTGAACGAAGTACCTGATTATCTTCAATAATGAGAATTGTGGCCATTACTGTCTCCCTTGCAAATTCAATATTATTGTACTCTACCGGCAGGCTGGCGGGTAGCGGTTGGCGCCCGGGACGTTTTAGAGTTCGTCGTAGCCCGCTTCGGAAGAGCTAAAAAGAACGTACTTCCCTGTCCCTCAACGCTTTTAAACCACAACTTGCCATGGAGCAAGTTGGTAAGCCGCTGAACCATGTAGAGCCCCAGTCCCGTGCCTTCGGCATCAAACTGCATGACATTTGGCGAGCGAAAAAATTTGGTAAAAATCTGCTTTTGGACAGCCGCCGGAATGCCATAGCCAGTATCCGTAATCTCAAACAGGTAGTCTCTAGAACGCGCCCGAAGGGTAGTCGTAATTTGTCCATTCGCCTGGGTATACTTAATGGCGTTGGATATTAGGTTGGCATATATCTCTCTGACTAACAGGGGGTCGGTCACTGTTTTAGCGACACTTGATTTCAGTTTGAATGTAATATGTTTCTGCTCAGCGGCTGGCCGGAGCTCCAAATAAAGCTCCTTTAGAATTTCATCGAGCTTAACGGCCTTAGACCGAACCACAATTTTGCCGGCTTCCAAACGCGTAACATCTAACAGTGTATCAATCAGCTCATTCATCCGATTGGTCGAGTTGATGACAATCTCTAGGAACTCTTGCTGCTTCCGCGTGGTACGGCCACCGTAACCTTCAGCCAACATTTGAGCGTAAATTTTAATGGCCGACAGTGGTGTGCGCAGCTGATGAGAAGCCAATGACAAAAATTCATCTTTCATTTTATCGAGCTCGACATCGCGCGTAATATCACGAAATACTTCTATGGCCCCAATCGGCTTATCGTTGTGCATCAGTGGTGAAACCGTGATTGATACTGGCAAAAGGCTACCGTCTTTTCGGACATAATAGGCTCTTTCGGCAACCGTTTTGCCACTCATCAGAGCTCTGGTGATCGGACGATTGATGAGAGCAATCGGTTTACCGTGTTTATCACGTGCTTCTACAATACTTGGAAACCATTCGCCAATGATCTCATCTGGCTTTAGCTGCAACAGCTCCACAGCGACTGAATTAACCTTTTGAAGGCGGGCGTTGGCGTCAATAATCATCACGCCATCACCAATACTCGAAAGAATCGTTTCGGTATCAGATAACTCCTGATTAACTTTGGCTAGTAAGCGGCGCTGATTAGGGGTCTGACTCATGTCCTTAGTTTTGGCTTAGCCGACGCTTGCTGCAGTTGCAATATGTCTTGGCCAAGATCATAGACGAGGTTGGCGTCGTTTGTTAAAAAAGCGGTGGCAATTTTGATCCAGTCAACCAATGTACTCAAGTCACTGGCCTCCAGTTGCTTCGGCTCCTTATGTAGGTGGTTACGAATCTGGCGATCGACAAAACGGTGCGAGGCTGGACCAAGATATTCTTGGACAACAGCTACAACACTGTTGTACAGATTTGACTGAGTTGTCGGTTTCGGCACTTACACTCCTTCAATTTTTTTCAGTCTTTTGGCCCCAAGCGCTATTAGAATATAACCGATAGCGATAATAATGAGTAAGAGATATACCACTCCGAGCAAGGGTTTGAGGGATAAATTATTGAGTGAAGCAGTATAGCTGGTCAAGATTTGTAGAACCACAGATGTTACCACTACTTCGGTTATACCCAATGCCACTAGGCCGAAGGCCCGACGATAAATAATACCGGCACTGGTTCTTCGATAGAGGTAAATGGCATGGGCGGTGTACAGTCCCAGTAACCATGTCAGCACATACGGCAGAACAATGGTCGTGGCAATTAACCAGTCGGGCAGATAATACGCCGCTTTCGGTACGCTGGCGCTTGGAATTCGGCGGACGGGATTTGTCATGGCGAGATATGTATACACACCTGCGAGAACGCCATAACCCGACATAAATAAACGATTTTCTATAAAGTTAGAACGAACCCGGGCAGACTTCAATAAACTGGCCGCACCCCAGCCAATAACCCCAAAGGCGCCAAGATATAACGCAATGCCAGCATAGTTCGTGATAATCGTGGTACTGGCAAGGTGCGCCCCATTGCGATTCCAGTAATTGGTTGTCGACGTTAAAAGGTAGTAAAACGGCGTACCAATGACCAAAATACTAAAGCCGTACGCTAAACGCTTAATCGCTCGGCCATCAGGATCTTTACGAATAAGCGTGGAGTATTCTTTTAGGTTAATAAAACCTAAAAACGCCATAAACCAGATCATAATCAATGGGATAGCCACGGATAAGGCAATGAGATGCGCCTGGGACTGTGTTAGGTGGTAACGAGTCAGCGTGGAACCAGCCGTCGGCAAAGAGAATGTGAGCGCCAGGTAGGCAGCACTTAGTAGTACGTAGACTCCCCAATACATCTTGTCTTTCATACAGACCTGCCTCGCTATTACATGTCTATGTCAAATTATATAATGAAAGCAAGTAATTGCTACACCAATACCAATACAAAGACGCTAGCTAACTGACTAGACTAGCAGTTACTATTTGGACCTAGACTGTTTATTGAGAACCCATTGTACGGGCTTACTTATCGGTTTGTCAGTGCGGTGGATACAACCGATCCAGCAGCACGGGCGTCTCATTCCTTCCTTTAGCTCGGAAATCACGCGCTTAACATGATCGTCTCTGGTCTTTTGTTGCTTGACGGTCACTGTCCAACAAATCCACTCATTACGAGCCAGTGGTGTCAGATCTTCCCACTTCTCTAGGGCGGTCTTATCAGCAGTTAGGGCTTTTCGTAAGTCTGGTGGCAGTGTGTGCACCACCCCGGTGGCAATTTGTTTTGTCAGCATAGATTTATTTTACCAAGATATATAGAAGTAACAGAAGTTAGAACTAGTATTCGTCAATCACAATCTTCTTTTGCTGCATCAAAGTCTTGAACGCATTGGGTTTTTGCATAAGTTCTTCCATGTGCTCAGGTACCACTTGCCAACTCAGACCATACTTATCCTTGCACCAACCACATTGCTCAGCCTCCGGGACGCTAGAGAGTTTTTCCCAAAAGTAATCAATCTCTTCTTGGTCTTTGCAGTCTATAGCAAAAGATACCGCTTCGCTGAATGTAAACTCGGGTCCAGCATTGATAGCTGTAAAGTGTACCCCGTCAAGCTCAAATTCTATGACCAGCACTTGGCCCGCTAAGTCTTTCTGAAAATCAGCCAAACCTTCGTCGGCACTTTCAGGATAATGCTCTGTGGACAGTATTTTACTGTTTTTGAAAACGGAAATGTAAAAGCCTACTGCTTCTTGAGCATTTCCGTTGAACCATAAGTTCGGTGTGATTTTTTGCATGAATAATCTCCTTTACCTGAATTATAACCCACAATGAAAAAGAGATACTTCCTGGTAGTGATAGACGATAGAACGATGGAGACTATTAGTTAGGCAGTTCGGTAATGCGGAGATAGTAATTGTCCGGTACGACTATTCGAAAATCTCTTACACCCCATTCTTGAAGCTTCACGGGCGTCAGTTTAAGGCCGGGGTAGGCTTTGGCTTTGGTATACGTTTCATCTAGATCATCAACGACGTAGCATGATTCAATGCCAATACCGTTGATATCTTTACTTATCTTATTGTAAAAATGGTAGTCTGGTGGCTGGCTTTTGGCTTCACCATCAAGAAGAATCTTATCGTGCCCACGTCGGAGTTGAACAAAACTACCATCATCTCGATCGACACGAAAACCAAGCACGTCACAAAAGAACTTTTTATAGTAATCCATGTCCGTAACGAAGTACTCAATAAACATGGTAGCTTTATTCACAAGATTGATTATAGCAAGGCGGAAACGACTATCGGCTCTTTGTTTGGCTCCGGGGAAAGGGTAGCGCTTCCCTCGCTTGGCTCATGGCAAGGTACTTGTCTTTGCCCCAAAGAAATATGTAATAATGAGGTATATGAGAACAAAGTCATATGCTGTACAAGCTGCTGACAAACCGCTCGAATATTATGAGTTTGAGCGTCGTGAGCCAACCCCAAAAGATGTTGAGCTTGAAGTTCATTTCTGCGGCATATGCCATAGCGACTTACACACTGCACGTGGTGATTGGGGAGAAGTAGAATATCCATACGTGCCTGGCCATGAAATAACGGGCATCGTTACCCGTGTTGGTGAAGCAGTTACAAAATTTAAACCAGGTGACCGTGTAGGTGTCGGCTGTATGGTTAATAGTTGTGGTAGCTGTGAGGCATGTAAACAGGGTTACGAGAATAGTTGTTTTAAAGAAACTATTTGGACATACAGTTCAAAAGATCCGGTGGATGGCTCTGATACAAAAGGTGGCTATTCAACACTAATGATTGCTCCGGAGCATTTCGTACTTCCCTTGCCAGATTCTCTAGATATGGCCCAGGCGGCACCGCTGCTCTGTGCCGGTATTACCACTTATTCACCGCTTCGGCACTGGAATGTGGACAAAAAGTCAAAGGTTGGCATTATTGGGCTTGGTGGCCTTGGGCACATGGGCGTAAAGTATGCCAAAGCATTTGGTGCCGAGGTCTGGGTGATTACCTCCTCGCCTGAAAAAGCGGAAACAGCCAAGTCTTATGGTGCTGACGGCGTCATTGTCTCTACGTCAGAAAAAGATATGCAAAATGCTGCAAATAAGTTCGACTTCTTGCTCGATACAATTCCGAAAGCACATGACGTGTCGCCGTATCTGCAGTTACTGAACATACACGGCACAATCTGTTTGGTAGGACCAATAGAGCCAATGCCTAGTTTTCATTCAGGCGATGTTATTCATGGCCAAAAATCCATCGCCGGTTCGGGTATTGGGGGGATAAAAGAGACCCAAGAAATGCTCGAATATAGTGCTGAGCATAATATTCTTCCTGAGATTGAGGTGATCAACATTAAAGACATTAACGAGGCGTGGGATTCTCTGCTAAGTAAGCAAATGTCTAAGCGCTATGTTATAGACATGAAGAAATCTTTCCCTTCAGACTAGTTCGTATTCTCTATCAATTCGAGGGACAGTGTAGCGCTTCCCTCGCTACGCCGAACGCCGACCATACCACGCGAAGAGAGGATTCTTCGCGTGGAAGAGGAAGAATCCTGCAAGACCAAACGAAAAACGCGCCACTTGATTGCGCGTTTTTGACGTTTGGTTGAAAGGAATTCTGACGTGGCTCCCGGGGTCGGACAGCGGACTTCGTCCTTCTCCGCTCACCCATGCTCGGTGCAAGCACCTGCGCGTGGATTCGCTACGCCGAACCGACAACCTACTGCCAGCAAGCTGTCAGGGTTGTCGGCCAGAACCCTCCACGGGAATAAAAAATGACCAGACAAATGCCTGATCAATTATTATTGGCTCCCGGGGGCGGACTCGAACCGACAACCTCGACGTTAACACCATCTCGCTCCACCATTGAGCTAC
>CAYTTW010000004.1:0-27622 GCA_964441005.1 uncultured Candidatus Saccharibacteria bacterium
CCAATGAGCGGGCCGAGGCTGAAGCCATTGTGCGACTGGCTCGCACCAGTGTCGACATCAATGCCCGCCGCTACCAGGATTTTGCCGTACTGTACCGGACCAACGCCCAGAGCCGCTCAATTGAAGAAACTCTTATTCACTACGGCATTCCCTACCGCATTGTTGGTGGTCAACGCTTTTATGATCGTAAGGAAATCAAAGACGTCATGGCCTACCTGCGGTTGATATATCAGCCAGAAGATCGCGTTAGTTTTGAGCGCATTGTTAATGTGCCCGTACGGGGGATTGGGCCGCGCTCGCTGGCTAACTTTTTTGGCTGGCAGAAGGTTGAGGGCCTGACCCTGGAAGCTGCTTTGCAAGAGGTGCTTAGATGTGATTCATTGACGCCCAAAGCCAAACGCGGGCTGAGCGAACTTGCCGATGTACTAAGCAGTATGCGCGTGGTCATGGCGGAGGCCCCTATGCCAGCCCTGCTCGATTCGCTGCTACGCCGGCTGGACTATTTTCAGTATCTCAATGACGGTACACCACAGGGCGAATCCCGCCAGGAAAACGTGAAGGAATTAATTAGTGTGGCGCAGGCCTATCAAGATCTGGGACTCGATGGCTTTTTGGAAGAAGTCTCACTGGTCAGTGATATTGATAACGTCGAGTTTAGTAGCAATGCCGTCACGCTCATGACGCTGCACGCCGCCAAGGGCTTAGAGTTTCCAGTCGTTTTCATGGCTGGCATGGAAGAAACTATCTTTCCGCATTCGAGAGCGCTCTACGACCAATCAGAGATGGAAGAGGAGCGTCGCCTGTGTTACGTAGGGATGACCCGCGCCCGTGAAGAACTCTATATGCTGCACGCCAACAGCCGTCTACTCTACGGGGGTGTTCAACACAATCCGCCAAGCCGTTTCTTGAGTGAAATTGATGCCGAAACCGTTCAAGTCGACACCGCGTGGGGCAGCGGTACACTGGTCTGGGCCGACGAACCCCACCCAGAGGCCAAGCTGAGCGACGAGCCGCGCTATGTACCGGAACTCAACGAAGGTGATGGCGTCAAGCACTCACTATTCGGCGTTGGCACGGTGCTCGAAATCGACGGCGACAACGCCACCATCTACTTCAAAGGCAAGGGCACCAAGAAATTGAATATTGCGTTCGCCCCTCTGGAAAAGTTATAAATAAACCTGGTTCGGCAATAAAAACCTAACTTTTTGCACGAACCATTAAGCTCTCACCTTTGAAGATAATGTTTTTAGGCTTTATGCTCACTTGCTTTGGCCCTTTTTTCACTGTTCCGGCGACCCAAGCCCGTAACTCATGAGTCTTGGCTATCGTAACTACCCGACTCGCTTGGTTGCTTGGCACATAAACAGCGTAGCCTACCCCCATATTATAGTTGCTGTACATCTCTTTTTCGTTATTCCCTGACTGTTTAGCTATGAAGCTAAAAATTGGTGCTGGCTCTGGAACGGTGTTGATTTCGTAGGTAAATTCGGCTGTAGCCCGCATAAGTTTGCGCCAACCGTGGCCAGTGATATTAGAAAGATAGTGTATATCGATGCCGGCTCCAAGCAGTTCACGAACCAATGCCGTATATAGATGTGTCGGTGTCAAAACAACTTCGCCAAACATTGAGCCGTCCTCTAACTTTGTTTGATAACCTTCTGGAAGGTCTTTAGCAATTTTTCTAATGAGACTTATGCCATTTGCATGTACCCCACTCGATTCGACTAAGATTATTTTGTCTCCAGCTTGCAGTTTACTCTCTGTAACTAAGTTACTCTTAGGGTTAATGACCCCAAACGCCGAACCAGCTAGCTCAATAACGCCGTGCTTTACGACGCCAGGCAGTGACTGTGTTTCGCCACCGCCCCAAACAACCCTAGCTTTATCACACGCTTGGCGCCAGCCAGTTATGAAGTCAGTTGTTAATTTCTGATCTGCAAGCCATTTATAGGAACTTGAAGACCAATAGGCATTAGCGACGACGGGGGTAGCCCCAACACTTATTAAGTCGTTAATAAATGTCGCTACTGTATCTTGAGCAATGTGCTTAAAGTAGGATTTACCCGTTTCTTGATAAATTGCTTGAGCAATTAAACTTTTGGTACCTAGACCCTCCTGCACAAAGGCTCCATACATTGCCCCCATATCAAACACATAAGCTGATTCACCGCGCGTACCTGCTAGCTCCTTAAAACCAAAAGGCAGATTTTTGATAGTTGCTTTGCCCTCTATCTGAGCAAGTACTTTAGCTGGATCAGCTATGGAGTAGTCAACGGATTGATGATACGAGGCACGTTTTGGCATACCATACTCTATGGTATCAAGCTAAGCTGCTTTACCTGTAGAATAACTAAATGAAACGGCTTTGGACGTTTGTTGGCAGACTTTGCTTTTGGCTGAGTTGGCCGGCTTTGTGGGTCTATTTACGCTTGAGCCATCGCACGCGGGTGATAGTAACCAATGGCGACCACGTTCTAATGGTTAGAGGGTGGCTCAGCAGTGGCAAGTGGTCTTTACCTGGAGGAGGGCTGCATCACGGCGAAACAGCAGCAGACGGAGCTCTCCGTGAACTTCACGAAGAAACCGGGCTGCAACTAAAATCCACACAACTCCACCAATTTTGGCAAGGAACAATCGGGCAGTTCGGACTACACTTTCGGGTCACGGCTTTCCAGGTAACACTTCCCGAGAAGCCGCTCGTGAGACCACAACGCTTTGAAATTACCGCCTTGGCCTGGCTTGATT
Source organism: uncultured Candidatus Saccharibacteria bacterium (assembly GCA_964441005.1). Lineage (GTDB taxonomy): Bacteria > Patescibacteriota > Saccharimonadia > Saccharimonadales > CAYTTW01 > CAYTTW01. The sequence continues at coordinate 2,746 of CAYTTW010000004.1, forward strand.
GGCATGAACTACAAATTCACAACACTGACGCTGACGCCTATCAGTTAGCAATTGCTTGGTTCGAGAGAGCTGATTTGCTAGAATAAGTTTCAGCTTTGGAGGGTTAAGAGTGTGCAAAAAAACGGTCTAACCTCTGAAGCACACTTATGACAAAGAAGTTTCGACGACTCTCCATAAAACGGGGTGTACGGGCACGCCAGCGGGTCAAGCGGGTGAAGCAACATCCCTTGATGGTACCGGTGGCTACTTTTTTTGGCCTCTTGATTATTACCGCCGCGAGTTTTGGTGCCTTAAATGGCCGAATGGTCCGCGCCAGCAACTCTAAGGTTATCCAGTTATTTGTTGATGGTAAGACCCAGGTGCTGCCCACACAAGCCGCCACCGTTGGCGATTTTTTGAAACGCTTAAATGTTCGTCTCGAGCCCCAAGATGTGGTCGAGCCGGCCAAAACCGCGGTCATTACTGATGATAATTTCAAAATAAATGTCTACCGCGCACGTCCCGTGACCATTGTCGATAATGGTAAGAAAATTACCGCTTTGACAGCCCAATCGGAGCCCCGCGAAGTCGCTCAGAAGGCTGGGTTGACAATTTATCCCGAGGATAAGGTTGATGCTGTCAAGAACGACGAAGTCGATCCCACTAATCCGGTGCTCGGGCAGAAAGTAGTGATTGACCGGGCCACACCTGTCAGTATGAATCTCTACGGCACCCCTGTCCAAGTTCGGACTCACGCCAAAACGGTTGGCGATGTCCTCAAGGAAAAAAATGTCCAACCACACGATGGGGATGTGATAAGCCCGGCACCGACGACACCAGTAACCAATAGCACCCAGGTGTTTGTGGTGCGCAAGGGTAAAAAAGTCGACACCACCGAAGAAGTTATCCCGGCACCAGTGCAATATACCGATGATTCGACCCTCAGCGTGGGCACGACTGTCGTTCGTCAGCAGGGTTCAGACGGTAAGAAAGTTGTCACCTACGAGGTCGATCTGGAAAATGATAAAGAAATTGGCCGCAAAGCTTTACAAGAAGTGGTGGCGGTTCAGCCTGTGGCCCAGGTCATTGCCCGTGGCGCCAAGGTTGTCTATAGCAATCCTTCAAGCAATGTCGAACTGGGTCGGCAAATTGCCGCCGACATGGGCGTCGCTGACGAATTTTCCTGCATCTATAACATTTTCGATAACGAATCAAAGTGGAGTACGACCGCCAGTAACCCCAGCGGGGCTTACGGCATCCCTCAGGCCTTGCCTGGTAGTAAGATGGGACCAGGCTGGCAGACCGACCCGGCGGTTCAAATTCGGTGGGGGATTGGTTATATGATTGATCGCTATGGGGGGCCGTGTGCGGCCTGGCACCATTGGCAAGGCGCCCGCTCATACTGATCTCGGCTTCACATCGCGCCGCCTGCTTGCCGGCATAGCCGGCAACCCGCGGCCGCTCTTGGCGCTGAAGCACCATTTTTCTCTGCGAGGCTCGCTCACTGTATGTCTATACAGCTCACTCACTTCTCGAGAAGAAATGGCACTCAGCATCCAAATGTGAAGCCGAGATCAGCAGAGCAGATATTATTGGAGTGAATCCAAAATCTTCTCCTCATTAATCAAAAGCCCTTGCAGTATCCAAGTCTGAAGCCGTGGGCCAGTACTGCGAGTTTAAAATTATGATCAGAGGCGAGGCTGTAGGTTAGAACTGCGGACTTAGAGTATTAGAAGTGTACAATAGTGTGGTGAAACCACCGTGGAGAAACTCTGTCAATAGTGTGCGAGCCAAGAAATCCTTGGGTCAACACTGGCTGCGCGATGAAGTGAGTTTGGCGGCCATGTGCGAGGCCGGAGAAGTCACTACCGAAGATATTGTGCTCGAGATCGGACCTGGAACGGGGGCGCTTACGCGCAAACTGGTTGAACGAGCCCGTGAAGTAATTGCCGTGGAGTATGACCACGAATTGGCTTCCGCACTGCCGCACGTCGTGCGGGCGCCCAATCTAGTCGTGGTCGAGCAGAATTTTCTCACCTTTGATCTGACCACGCTACCAACGGGGTATAAAGTGGTGGCCAATATCCCCTACTACTTGACCAGCCAAATCTTACGCACGCTGTGCTCTACCACCAACCCAGCCAGACGTATGAGCCTGCTCGTCCAGAAAGAAATAGCCGAGCGGGTCACGGCCGAACCAGGCCAGCTCTCCATCCTGGCGATTAGTGTGCAATTTTATTGTGAGGTGCAACTGGGGCGGGTGGTACCAAGAGACGTCTTTGACCCGCCACCCAAAGTTGACTCCCAAATCTTGATTCTATTGCCACGCTCAGCACCATTATTTCCTGATGTCGATGTCAAAAAGTTTTTTCGTCTTGTCAAAGCGGGCTTTAGTAGTCGCCGTAAAACCTTGCTGAACTCCTTAAGCGGTGGGCTGGGGCAAGATAAACTCATCATTGCCGAGTTGTTACTAACCTCGCGCATTCGCAACCGAGTGCGGCCCCAAGAACTTAGTCTTGCCGAATGGTATACCGTGTACGAAGTGGCACTGTCCCTGAAATTGCTCTAGGGCAGGCCATAATTTTACTTGACGTGTTAAGTATCATTGCGCTACAGTGTATTCAGGAAGGGTTGCAATGGCGCCACGACGAAATTTAGGTTATTTGCTCCATCACCTGGCTACAGTCCTGGATCGTCAATCTGATGCCCTGCTCCAAGAACGCTTAAGTATTGGGTTTTCGCAATTTAAAATTTTAATGGCGCTCAAGTGGCACACGGGCGTGCAACAGAAGCAAATTGCAGATTACTTGGGCCAAACTGAGGCTAGCATCAGCCGCCAGATAAAGCTGCTACACGATCAGCACTTGCTGGAAAGCAAAGTAAACCCCAAGAATCGCCGCGAGCGCGTGACGACCCTCACGACCAAGGGAAATCGAGTTGCCGATGAAGCTATGCAACTGCTTAATGATTACCACACTCCCATGTTTGAGCGTCTCAGCGCCAGCCAGCAACAACAATTAACCGATATTTTAGAGACCATGCATACCCATGCGTGCCAGAATACTAAACCAGGCGTCTATCACGCTGAATAGAAAGGAAAAACCTGTCCATGGAACGATTTAAAGAAAGACTGTCCGGAAAAGCTCTGCCGATTGTTATGCTAACCATCTTCCTCGATGTGTTAGGCGTGGGGATTCTTATTCCCATCATCCCCCAACTCTTAGCTAACCCGCATTCCGCCTACTATCTGTTACCAGCCGGCTGGACATTTAAAGGTGGCCTTATCTTACTGGGTTGGCTGATTGCCATCTACCCCTTAATGCAGTTTTTTGCCACGCCCATCATGGGGCAGTTGTCTGACCGTTTTGGCCGCAAGCCGGTGCTTGGCTTTAGTATCTTTGGTACAGCCGTTGGTTACGTACTATTTGCGATTGGGATTATGACCCGTAATCTGCCGTTACTATTCTTCAGTCGGGCCCTCGATGGCATTACCGGTGGTAACTTGAGCGTGGCCCAAGCAGTGATTGCTGATGTCACGCCGCCCAAGGACCGCACCAAGCGCTTTGCCCTCATTGGGGCGGCATTTGGGACTGGCTTTGTGTTGGGGCCGTATCTGGGGGCAAAATTAGCCTCACCGGGCATTAACTTCTTTAATCTGTTCCATACGCCACATTGGTTTAATCCAGCTACGCCGTTTTGGTTTACGGCCATCCTCAGCACCATCAACCTATCCCTTATTGTGTTCCTGCTACCCGAGACACATGAACACATGCAAAAACTCAAACTACGGCTCACCCAGTCGTTTACCAATATTACGAAAGCGGCGACCTATCCGGGCCTGCGAGTAGTATTTCCCTCGATCTTCCTATTCTGGGGCGGCTTTAGCTTTTTCCAAACCTTCTTCCAGGTGTTGCTGATTCAGAAACTACACTTTAGCCAAAACAACATCGGCGACTTCTTTGCCTTTGTGGGTATCTGGCTAGCTCTCACCCAAGCGGTGATAACACCTTTGCTAGCCAAGCGTTTTATGCCGCACCAGGTCTTGCGATTTGCGTTGATTGGTGCTGGTTTGGCCGTCTTTGGCTACCTGTTAGCTGGCAACACCACGCAACTATTGCTGATGACACCGATCTTCGCCATGTTTATTGGTAATTCAATCGCCAATAGTACGGCTCTGGTAAGTATTTCAGCAGACAAATATATTCAGGGACAGGTACTGGGCATTAATGCCTCGGTCCAAGCCCTGGCGCAGACCATTCCGGCTATCATGTCTGGTTACTTAGCAGAGCTGGGGATTAGTACGCCAGTCGTTGCCGCTGGAGCTACCATGCTTGCCGGTGGCTTTTTGTTCCTCGCCATCTACCGGCAACCAAAGCACGTATTGAAGCAAGATTCTGCCGCTGTCCCTGTTATTTAAGGTGTAAGCAACGGCAGATATAATACGAGAGTATTGAATTTTTGTTAAAAAATGCTATAATATAGCACTATGTCTGATAGTGATTCTTCACGACAACTACCTGCCGTTTTTGTTGACGAAGGCCGGTTCTTAGATACTACCCCATCGCCAAGGAGCTCCGGTGATGGTATTCTGTCCGATTTTGGAGCAATGACATCAAGCGATTTTACTAGGATGGTTCTAGAATCCAATGATCCAGTCATTACATTGGCGGCTTTAGGGGACGAGGTTGATGAGCGTTTTTGGCAGGTACGCATTCAGGTTGCGATTGTCTCAGGAGGCGAGGCCAAGCAAGTACTCTTTCAAGAGATGACCGAAGCTGCTGATGCTCCCGCGCGAGCAGCTACACGTCGGTCCCAAAAGGAAGCTGTTGTTAATGGTTTAGGGCTGGAGTTGTCCGCTCGTCAGCAGATGGCAGTAGGACGACAAATTGATAGGGAAGAAGCAGTCGAAGGCAATTTTAGCACCTTTGTTAACCAAGGAGCCTCTCAAGCTTTAGAGCGCTATGATAGCACTATTACGCCAGAAATACTGAATGGCGAAAGCCGGTACTTTACTGATTTTAAAAAGCGGCGGAGTGATCTAGATTTCTTAAATGATCAGTATCAGAGTTTTAATGCCTGCCTTGAGACGCTACATGCAAAACAACTACCTGACCGAAAGAGAGCAGACGTAATTGCTTCGGGTACAACGTTCCTATATATCGTTTTCTACCGTTTACGTAGTCTTGAGGCCCACATCGCTCATGATCCTCGAGTTGCTGGTGCAAGAAAGCAAATTGATGGAGCTTACCAAGATTTCCAGCGTCTTATAGTCCCGGATATACGTGGTGTCGCTGACCTGTCCGCGGAATTACAGAGTCTGTTGCAGATGCCGGCCCAGGCTCCAGCTGAAACGCTCGAACTATCAGACAGAATGCAAGCACTGCTAGAAAAAATTCGACGCCGCCAACTTTCGCCAACTGACGATAGCGACGAGTTTGCATAGAGTATACCTTTTATGTTAAAATAGTTTTACGGGGCTGAATTTAGCTCGACGTTGGACTTTATCAGTTAGATTAGCAGGTCGCTTGCTGAGCGTTATACGGCAAACCCAAGTAAATGCAAAATTACTTGACCGCGTAGCTAGTGCAGCAAATAGCTTTATTGCTCGTTTGATGCCACAAACCTATGCAACAGCTGTAGCTTAACTGTCTATAGCCGCGCCTGAAGCGATGCCTTGGTAGCATCAGAACGCGTCATATATCCAGGGATAGGTATTAGCTATTGTCCATAGTTGATACTAAACTTTTAGGACTGCGGAACGTGACTTTTGGTCCGTTTACCGGTCACGCTCCTAAGACATTCCAAGCGGACTAAGCCTGTAGAACTCTAACTGTATAAACTAACGGACCCGGGTTCATTGCCCGGCAGCTCCACCAGTTCGATACCGTACAAAGAGCCCGGTAAATTTTTCTGCAATCAAGTGGCAGAAAAATACCGAGCTCTTTTTGATATCTCACTTTCCGTTTTGCGAATCCTCTCGCAAAACGGGGGACAATTATTACGCTTTACCCCACGCGATATCCTCATCACGTGGGGACCCCTGACTTGATTGCTTATTAAACTCACTGAGCTTATGCTAAAGGCGATATGAAAATGACGCCTAAGAAGGTACTGAGTACTGGTTTAACTATTGCTGGGTTTATTATCGTATCTGGCGCAGTGGTTACTGGTACTTTTTACTCTTATAACCATTTTTTTACTAAAACTAGCACCACCGCACAGTCAACTGTGGCCCAGTGTACACGTAAAGGTGCCGTTCATACTGTGGCAATACAAAACGACGTAGCATCCCCAAAGCACACCGACGGTTTGTTATGTGATACATTGACGATTACGAATTATGATAGTCGTGTTCGTTTAATTGCCTTTGGTGAACACGATAATCACCAACCATACGATGGGGTAGAGGAAAAAGAGTTGGCCAAAGACCAGAGCTTAACTATTACGCTCAATCAAGCAGGAACTTTTGAATTTCACGATCATATAGGTGATATCGTGCAGGGTGATTTTACGGTAACTAAATAAAAACGGTTATCTACCAAGGTAAATCCTCTCTGCCATGAACACCTAATGTATAGCTTTTTTTAGGATGGGGGTAACAGATGGCGTTCGTCAGCGAGCTTGGCAATGTGCTGATAATACTGAATTTCGGTTTCCAGTATGGTCCAGCCTTTACGAGTCAGACGATAATAGCGCCGGCGATCATTGCTGGCACTCGGCATTTCTTCAATGTGGTTTGCTTCCCTGAGCTGTTTCATCGCGCCGTAGAGGGCGCCCGGTCCGAGCTGCAATCGTTTTCCTGAATCATGCTCAATCTGTTGCATAAGTTCATAGCCATACCGTGGTTTGAGGCTGAGAGCAAGCAAAATACTAAAGCTCACTTGCGGCAGGAGGGAAGTTTTACGCCCCATAATCTTAATATATCAATATACGATATATCGTCAATAGTAATATATGACATCGTGAGTTGACTGCAAGCCTAAATTCCGCGATGATGAAAATGGTTAAGGAGGTACCTATGAAGGCGAAGCTCGTGAACAAACGTCCTGAGACTGAAGGAGTTATTACTTTTGTATTCCAACCAGAACAACCTATTACCTGGCAGGCCGGTCAGTATCTACACTATCGTCTGCCTCATGATAATCCCGACGATAGAGGAGAAGAGCGCTGGTTTACCATTTCAGCTGCCCCGTTTGAAAAGCAGCCCCAGGTCACCACCAGGTTGACTAGCGAAAACGGCAGCAGTTTCAAGCACGCCCTAGAAGCTCTATCGGTTGGCGATGAACTGGAATTAGGTGAGCCGGAAGGAGATTTTGTGATTACTGATCCCGCGCAACAATATGTCTTGATTGCCGGGGGAATTGGTATTACTCCGCTACGCTCCATTCTGATGCAGCTGGATCACGACGGTCAGGATATTCAGGCTACGCTGGTATATGGAACGAGTGATCAACCAGCAGTCTTTAAGCGAGATCTGGAAAATCTTGGGGCACGCCACCCTGACTTCCATGTGCGATATATCCTCTCGCCCGAACACATTAGTGAAGTCCATTTGAAAGAAGCGGCACAAACCTATACCAACCCTTTCTACTACATTTCGGGTCCCGAACCGATGGTTAAGTACTATCAGCAACTCTTGCTTAATAGCGGGGTGGCTAAGGACCATATCAAGATTGACGACTTTCCAGGCTATACCTACGATTTGCCAGCCCATGCCTAGTGACTCTCTGGAGCAATTCAACTCAGAAGGCTATACTAAATTCAATGGCAAGTACCAAATCCGCTCGAGCGCCGGCCCAACGACTACAAATTTTTGCGTGGAGCCTGAGTGCGCTAGTCAGCCTATTAGCAATATTGGTCTGGGGCAGTAATGCTCGTTGGCGTTTGAGTCACCTATCGACGTATCAACTCTTTCCGCTCTTTGGCCTCTTAGCCTTCAGCATCATGTGGTCGCACTACATCGTGGCGGCAGTGCGGATGCTGGCAAAGATTGATAAACAAGTCCTCAAGACCTACATTTCGGTGACTGGATGGGCCGTCTTAATTATTATCTTTCTGCACCCAGGCTTACTGACGTGGCAGCTATGGCGCGATGGCTTTGGTTTACCACCTGGTAGTGTCTTGAAGGATTATGTAGCACCGGCCTTAGGCTACGCGGCGGTTATCGGCATGGTCAGCTTTTTTGTCTTCCTAGCCTACGAGCTGCATCGTTGGTTCTCAAAACGCCCGTGGTGGGCGGTTATTGGCTACCTAACGGATCTGGCTATGTTTGCCATCTTTTACCATAGTTTGAAGCTGGGCACGCAGCTCCAACACGGATGGTATCGGTACGTTTGGTGGTTTTACGGCTTGACCTTGTTAGGCGCCATTATTTATCTGTACCAACAGCGCTTGGCGGCCAAGGTATAATAAGTGAGATAAAGAAAGGGAGATACCATGAAAAAGCTCTGGATGGTGATGGGAATTGTAATCGTCGTGGCCGCGGTGGCCGGCGGCGGGTGGGTCCTCACCCACAAAAAAAACCAAAAAACAACCACCCCCACCACCTCATCAACCCCCAGCTCAAGTACTGCTCCGGATAGCACTGCCGCCACCACTCCGGCGGCCGATTCGACAATTACGTACTCTGGCAGTGGCTTTAGCCCAGCCACCATTACTGTTAAAGTGGGGGCAACGGTAGCTATTGTCAATAGCTCTTCCCAAGACATGCAATTTGATTCTGATCCGCACCCGGTCCACACCGATAACACCGAACTCAACGTTGGTGTCGTCAGCCCGGGCCAAACCATGACCTTTACGGTGAACAAAAAAGGTACCTGGGGCTATCACAACCACTTGAACTCGAGCCAGACCGGCAAAATAGTTGTGCAATAATGGCGCACCCCGAGAATACCATTCTGATTGCTAAGCCCGTGGCCACGGGCTTTGCGTTTCTGGCCGATGGGCTCCATGATCCAAAAAACGATGAATAGTGAAGTGCAAACTTTGCAAAAGCTCAAAGCCGTCCTCGAACAAAGCTAATTAACTAGATCACGGGCTAGGCTGAGCATTATCTCACCGTAGGATCGATTAGCGGGAGTTGGTTCCAGTCGTCCTCGAGCGAGTCCAATAATTTCGCAGGCAGCAACTAGGTGGTGGCCATTGCGGTTAACGACCCACGGTAACTCTGGTCCTTGATCGAGGAGCCACGTTAAGCTTTGGACCGCCTCGCGCAGTCTTTTCGTGAGGTTTTCGGTAGGATCATGGCGCCGACGCTGATCAATCCGGGCCGTCCACTGCTCCTGTGGAGCCACTAAGCCTATGCGGCGTATCGCCTGAAAGGGCAGGGTGCTTAAGTCGTCAACCGCAGTGGCGAGCGTATCAAGGGTAGCAAAAGCATGGGTGTATCCGGCCGGCTCGCTCCCGTATACGTACCCGGTTGAAGGATGAACGGTACACTGTACCAAACTCCGACGATGCATTTTTTCCACCACTGTCCGCAGATTCTCGGGGGTGTGTTCAATAAAATGGTACGCTTCCTCCGGCTCATCAGCCCGGCGTTGGCGGGTGGTAAAGCTTTGCACGGCTCCAAACGCTGGATCAAGCTCCGCGGCAGCCGTTTGACAAGTGGTTTTACCAACCGCAAAGGGTCCAATGATCGGGACCAAAGTAATGCCGCGAATGTGCTCAGCCACTTCCTCATTCGGTTGATAATGAGTGCTCAATGCCCCAATCGTCTCGGTGAGCTGTCGGACCTCGGTGGTGACCATGTGTAAAATAACTATAGGATATTTTGCACATTTGTAAAGCTAATTATCCCCTGTGTGCGTTGTGAGTTTAACGCCTGGGCATAACGAGCAATTGCTTCTACAATAGCCACATGCCATTTGAGGCGGAGCATCCGGCTCCCGAAATACAAAAACAACGGTGGACTGAACAGCTAGCTGATCATCCTTGGATAAAACGAGCCCTGCTTGGGACTATCGTAGTGGTTAGCTCGTTAGATGTCAGTGTCGGTTTGTCTATAAGTAATGATCAGGTGGCTTCTCGGTCGATTATTGATCCGGCTCAAGTTTGTGCTGATGAGGCTTGTATAGCAACTATTAACAATCTGCATTTTCCCAACACGACACCATCGGTCAGTCCAACCACACCAGAAACAGCGCCGGCGCCTCCAACCACTACCTCTACAGTCATCAAACCTCCGGTTACAACGACCTCTTCCACCGAGGCCCCAGCGCAAGTCCACGCTGACGCAGATGGTTTGCCTATTAAGGCTGCACCCCTAAAGCCTGGCAGTCGTGGGGTAGATGTTTCTTACCCTGATAAGAATTGTGCCTCGGAAATTCCTGACGGACTTGACTTTGGTATTGCTGGGATCAACGGTGGTCGACCATTTACGGTTAACTCCTGTTTAACTACCGAATTGGCGCGCTTTCAAAAACATGGACTACGAATCGAAGCCTACATTAACACGGCATATCCCGGCAGCAGCGTTGCTAGTCAATATCTCGACAGCCCAGACAATCCTGACGATCACAAAAATTGCGATCCGTCGGATATAAATTGCTTGGCATACTTGTATGGCTATCATGCCGGTATGTACGCCGCCCAGCAAGCCAATGAGGCAGGTATCCAAGCCACCATGATCTGGCTAGATGTCGAAACAGCTAACGCCTGGACGTATAAAAGTGTAGAGATGGGCATTAAGCCTGAAAACCGTTGGAGTTTACTGGGTCACATTGCAGGCTTTCGCAGCGCTTATCAACAGAAAGAGGTAACTTTTGGCGTCTACAGCACTAAGCGGCTTTGGAAGATTGTTGTCGGCAACGACACGTGGGTCAAGAGCGAAGGTTGGCCCGATAATGATCTGGCCATGTGGCTAGCACCGGGCGTAAATAACCTCGATGATGCTGTACCTAATTGCCACGGCCCTAGCTTCAAAGCAGCAGGCAAGTTAGTGTATGTGCAGTTTGTGCAAGATCTTGATAACAATGTGGCCTGTTAGTTGACGTCATCAATCTCATCGCCTAGGCTGAATCCATGACTGCTGCTAAAAGTTTGCTTCACCGTTTACTGCCACCGGCCCAGGCCCTGACCGCCGCCGATGTATTACCGGCGCGTGACTATATCAAAAAATACTGGGCTAATTTGGAGCGCTTTCATCCGAGTGACGACGGTACGCTCGTTGGTCTGCCGCAGCCCTATTTGGTGCCGGCCTACGAAGAGGGGCACGAGTTTGACTTTAATGAGCTCTATTACTGGGACAGCTACTTTATGGTTCAGGGCATGCTCGATGAGGCCCATCGTGAATTCGTGCTCGGTATACTAGATGACCTGCTGTTTGAATTCACTAAGTTTAAGGTCATACCCAACGCCAGTCGGGCCTATTTTATTGGCCATTCCCAGCCACCCTTTCTGACGAGCTTTATCTTTGATGTCTATGATGCCTATAAGCTGGACAATGATTGGCTGAAAGCCAAGTTGCAAGTTGCCGAAGCCGAGTACTTAACGGTGTGGATGGCTTCACGCAATCCGCACTGGCGCAGGGTACACAAAGACTTGAGTCGTTACTACGACGTAAACGTCCTGCATGATTTGGCTGAGGCCGAAAGTGGCTGGGACATGACGCCACGGTTTGGACGCAAGTGCCTCAATTTCGTTCCAGTGGATTTAAATGCCATGCTCTATAAGTACGAAACTGACTTTGCCCGTGGAGCCACCATTTTGGACGATCAACGAGCGGCCAAAATGTGGAACGAAAAAGCCGAATTGCGTTTGCAAACCATGAACCGTTTAATGTGGGACCGCTTGCGTGGTTTTTACTTTGACTACAACTACGTCAAGCATCGGAGGGGTCCAGTCTGGTCGCTGGCGGGGTATTTCCCAATGTGGGCCGGAATGGTGAGTGATCATCAAGCACAAGTCTTGGTCAAAAACCTCCGGCGCTTTGAAGAACGCGGTGGTCTGGCCACGACGGATGCTCAACTGCTCAATCAATTTTTACCTGGACCGTTGCCCATGCAGTGGGCCCACCCCAACGGTTGGGCGCCCTTACATTTGATAGTCGTGAAGGCTCTTGAGCGCTATGGTTACCACGCCGAGGCTCGGCGGATTGTCCTCAAGTGGTTGCGGACTAACCTCAATTGGTTTAATAAAAATGGTGTGTTTTTAGAAAAGTATAACGTGGTGCAGCCGAGCAAACCGCCGGCCAAAGGACTCTACCCCTCACAAACCGGCTTTGGCTGGACCAATGCCGTTTTTGAACGCTTCTGCCAGGATTACGTTGATAAGGGGTGATAAGCTATAATTTTGATGCAAGGGGTTATAGCTCAGCTGGCTAGAGCGCGTGATTCACATTCACGAGGTCCGTGGTTCGAGTCCACGTAGCCCCACCAATATTGACAATCTATTATAGTTATGCTAAAATACTTATAAATTAACTCTCTAAGTATTTCATGGCTTTATTCCCAACTGGATTTGTAGAACGTGTTGAAACTCTCGATGTTGGCATCGGCCAACGAGGTGATGCAGCGTTAGCACGCATACGTGAAAAGGGCTTCACTATTGCTATCGGCTTAACTGAATATTACGCAGGAGCCATAGGAGTTATGGGCTATCAAGGCCATATTCGTGAATACTGTCCAAAGGACTCTACTGAATCACGTTTTGGAACATTAGCATCAACAGAAAAATGGCTACAAAAAGGTGGCGGACGGGGTATGTTCTTACTACTGAGAGGTGAGGGTAACGAGGCACAACTAGAAGGCTACGGCTGGACAGGTGTCGAAGCATGTGACGAATTGCCAGACCACCCGATAACTTCTGCATATAGGATTGGCGAGCGAGGTCAAGGGCAAGGCCTAGGCAAGGATTTTATACAAGTAGTTGTGTCAGGAACGAATGCATTGTACGCCCCTAATGAAGGCATTGGCTTGGAAACCTGGAGAAGCAATCGTGCTGCTGAGATGTATCCTAAAGTCGGCTTTGTAGCATTAGCAGAAGCACCAGAAGACGAATTACGTCCTACGCTTCAGCCAGGCGCTATTGGCGGTAAGGTCTTAGATCGTAGATTATATATGGGTTACCCAAGCGAGCTCTTAGCTTAGTTGCAACGGCGTCTACGATGGCCCATCACGTCGCAATATCCTCTTCACGGGGGGTCCTACCTTCAAGCTTTTGGTGTAAAGTTATAGATATGAAAGACGGGATGAGACTTGAGAATTATCAGGCGCTGATTAAGCGGCTAATAGTGGAGCGTGGATTTGACAAAGAAACGGTGCCGGAAGTATTTATGCTACTCATGGAAGAAGTTGGGGAGTTTGCTAAGGCCGCGCGCAAAGTCAGTGGCATTACGACCGATAAAAACTCCCGGGTGCATGACCTTGAAGAGGAAGCCGCAGACGTTTTTTGGCTACTGATTGACCTCTGCAATCGGCTCAACGTTGATTTAGCCAAAGCCTTTGTCGCCAAAGAAGCCAAAAACCAGAGCCGGAACTGGTCCTGATATGAAGCAGAGCGCCGGCATTTTAGTCTATCGACGTGGAACACAGGGAATTGAAGTGCTGCTAGCTCATCCTGGCGGTCCGTTTTGGGCCAAGAAAGATCAAGGGGCATGGTCCATTCCCAAAGGTGAATTTGAGCACGATGAAGATCCGCTCGTTGCGGCCAAGCGGGAATTTAAGGAAGAAATTGGTAAACCAGCTCCAGAAGGTGAGCTACTAGAGCTTGGAACCAATAAAAGTAGTAGCGGGAAATTGAATCATATATGGGCCGTTGCTGGAGATATGGACGTCAGTTCTATAACGAGTAATTATTTCAAGATGGAATGGCCACCGCACTCTGGGCAACAACAAGAGTTTCCGGAGGTTGATCGCGCACAGTGGTTTGAGCTTAACATTGCCGGACCCAAGCTGTATGCTGGCCAAGAGGTCTTTTTAGAACGATTAGCCGAGAAATTGGGCATTGAGCTCACCGGACCTCCCGAGCAGACATCTCTGTTATAACCTGTTATACTAGGCGCATGACGCGATTTATAAGCAACCAGTTACTATCAACCAATTTCGCGATGCCCGGCCGGGCATAACTCTTTTCTTTTGACTTTCAACGTTTTACTTTAGACTTAATCTGGAGCTTTTATATGAGCAATTACTACGTAACGACCTCTATTCCCTATGTAAACGGCGAGCCACACATTGGCTTTGCTATGGAGTTGCTCTATGCCGACGTGCTCGCCCGAAGAGCTAAACAGCGCGGCGATCACGTCATATTTAGCACCGGCACCGATGAACACGGCGGCAAAGTGGCGGCCAAGGCGGCCGAGCAAAAACTTACACCCAAAGCACTAACCGACCAAGTCAGTCAGCAATTTCGGGCCTTAGGGGAGCTGCTGAATGTCAGTAACAACCGCTTTATACGGACGACCGATCAAGGGCACGAACAGCGTGCAGGGGTCATTTGGCAACAACTGGCCGCTGACATTTACAAGGGCAAGTACGTGGGGCTGTATTGTACGGGCTGCGAAGAATATGTAACCGAGGCGCAAGCCAAGGAAAACAAGGGTGTCTGCCCCATCCATAAAAAACCATACGAAAAGCTCGAAGAGGACAACTACTTTTTCCGGCTCACCAAGTACTCTGAGCCGATTCGTAAAGCCATAACCGATGGTAGCTTTCGAATTGTGCCCGAAACCCGGCGTAACGAGATTTTGCAAGTGCTTGCAGGTGGCCTGGAGGATATTAGTGTGTCCCGACCAAAGGATAAAATTGCGTGGGGAATTCCGGTACCGGGCGATGAGACACAAGTCATGTACGTGTGGTTTGAAGCCCTCATGAACTATCTAACAGTCTTGGGCTATCCTGAGCATAAGGATTTCAAACAGTTTTGGCCCGCTAACGTCCAGATAATCGGCAAGGATATTTTGCGTTTCCATGCCGCCATTTGGCCCGCCATGCTATTGGCTCTAAAAGTAAAGCTGCCGCAGCAACTGTATGTGCACGGTTTTGTGACGGTGGAAGGCCAAAAGATGAGCAAGTCGCTCGGCAACGTCATTCACCCGAAGGATATCATCGACAAATACAGTGTGGATGTCTTTCGCTACTATTTTCTGCGCCATATTCCAGCCTATGACGATGGTGACTTTAGTTGGAAATTGTTAGAACAGGCCTACAACACCGAACTCGCTAATGAGCTGGGTAATTTGGTGCAGCGGACTGCAATCATGATTATTAAGTATCAAGAGGGCATTATTGGCGATATTCCTCCTAGTGAGCACGATATTGCGGCCTATCAGCAGGCCTTGGACGATTGTCGGTTTGATCGGGCGCTTGAGGAAGTGTGGGAACGAATTCGCGGCCTCAACCAGTACATCGAGGAAGAGAAACCCTGGGAACTGGCCAAAAATAATGATGCCGAGCACTTACGCGAGGTCTTGGCCTATCAAGCGAGCAGTTTGCTCCAGGTTGCCGATCTGCTCGAGCCGTTTATGCCCGACACCGCCATCAAGATTCGCTACGTTTTCAGCGAGGGGGTTATCCGACCACTGGAAGGCACGCTCTTTCCCAAGGACACGCCGGACCCTAAACATCAGGGTGATAGCCGTCAATCGTAATGTAGCCCATCCCCATCATTTCGCGGGATAGCTGATCGTCAAAGTCTGGGCCAAACATCTTCTTTGGTGTTAGTATCTGCCAAAAGCCGAGGGCTTCACCCATAGCAAATAGGGCAAAGGCCGTCCGCTGGCTACCGACCACGGCGCCCACCTCGGTATAACTTGGGCCTCGTTCTAATGGAGTGGCGTCAGGGTAGAACGTGCCCGGATACAGAGCCAAAATAGCTTTCAGTTCGTCCCGGATTTCAGCGGCCCGGGCCCGATTGATCGCCAAACGAGCTATTTCCATATCAACCAACACTTCCTCGGCAGTCGGCTGTTCTTCGTCAAACAGCTGTCGCAAGCGATCCTCCTCAAAGAGGAGTTGGTATAAACGGGGCAAGACGACCTCCAGCTCGGCCGGGGGTTCGGCTTCTGGCCGGTTCATGGCCGGCTCCTTTGACGAAAGGCTTGGTAAATCACCCACCTCGTCATAAATGTCAGGGGCAGCGCATGGAGAGCTCCCCACACTAAACTCAGACGCTTACGTGGTTGGAGCTCGGGTGAGAGGAGGTAGGGGACATAGGCATCGCTAAAGGGGCTGTAGTCGTAGAGTTTCATGGCTGACCCCCGTAGCGAACGGTCCGTGTTGGATCGAGCAATCCAGCAATTAACTGTCTTACTTTGTCCGCATCGTGAGCGGCAATTAGTATTTTGTCCATCACACCCTCCTAGTAATTGTTAATTAAACACTAACAACAATTACTATATGCTTAGTAAGTGTAATGTCAACACTAATAACAAACATTTTCTTACCTACTCTGTGGATAAGTGGTAAGTATGTAGTCAGAATAAGCCAATATATGACCCTAGACTGAGCCTCTAAACAGCTTACGCCTGTAGATGGTAGGGTTAGTCTTCTGTCTTAAGTGGTTCGACAAGTTTAAGAAATGCGATCTCTGCTAAACACCGCTCACGAGTTTTAGCGGTTTTCATCTTCTCAGCGACGCTTTGTGCAGCTTCCAAAAGACCATTTGTTTTTAGCGCCTGGAATAAAGCATTACGAACCCTTGATTGACGACTGTTATCCAAAAACTCTATATCTAGGCTCAACATACGGTCAACAGAGATATTGTCGCCAGTCAGCTCAATCAGCTTTGTAATATTGATAATTGCTTCTGTTGCAAACTCGGACTTTCCAAGAGCGATCTGTTGTGTAGCCGCTTCAAATAATTCATCAGCGAGCGGCTCCACAGGATCTTCACCGGTTTGGACAAAATCCTTTATATAGCCTATGACACTTACATTTTTGTAGGCCGCTTTATCCCGAGGGTCTTGGGTGAGTAACGCGAGTCTCTGAAAGGCAGAATTGATTCTGTGCTTCCCTATATATTTTTCGGCCAACTCTCGTAAGGTCTGTATCTCTATAGAATCGACATTAACCGGCTCTACCTGAGACTCAACAGTAGTAGCAATAGCATCAAATAGCGTCGCTGGGTGCCCAACACGATTTAGTACTTGCTCATTTGCCAATAATTCTCTAGCTTGCACAAAAGCTGTCATACCAGCTTCAACTAAATCGTTCTCCTCATCCATGAGCCGTGCAAGTTTAAGCCGACGCAATGCCTCACGGGTGGTATCAGTATTAGCACCAATAGCATCGCGGATCTGTTGATAGTAGTCGGCGTCACCTGGTTTGTACTTGGCTAGAGCAAGCAGTATATCTGGTTTGGATATCACAATACGTCGATTATCAGGGGTGCGGAGGAAAACGTCCTGGCTCGGCAGCTTCAGTGCATCTTCAATAATGCTGTGCGCAATTGTCTCGGCTTCTTGCCCAGAAAGATATGCTTCGAGAATCACTGAAATGCCTTGAGCGATAGAGGGCGAGGACCCTTGGTCGATAGCCTGCATAGCTACGCCGATTACAATGTTGATTCCCAGAGGAGCAGAACCTTCATGCGAGGGGCGCACTGATTCGGCCAAGACTGTTTGGAACAAGGCCCTCTGATAGGTATTGGTGACAGTATCTTGAGCGAGTTGATAGGTGCCCGGATTTGCTATACCTACTATTAGACTTTTATCTTCTTCTAAAAGACGTTTATGAACATCGACTGTTTGCCGGACTTTATCCATGTCGCCCTTAAAGAGATGGTAGGTATTGGCAACATCCCTTACGGGGGGCTTTATAGGCTGAACACCACCATTGGTAATGTCAAAATCGACCGCTGCTTCGTCACGAAGCACAAGGAGCTCAAGGGTCTGTTGTTCAGGAATACCATCAATAAGCATCTGGTCAATAGATTCTGGTCGCACCCGTAGTTCCTGGGCCATAACTCGACGTTTGTCGTCTTGCATAAATCTCCAATATTTAGCAATACTATAGCCTAGTTAATGTATTTTGTCAAACGATCATACACTGACTTTATGATATGTAATTGTCTTGTTTTGTCGTTACTCGTTCTGACTACACACTTCTCGGGTAAATCTACTCGAAGCTGCGTGAGAGGGTTTCGAGACCTTGCTTATTGAACCGATATAACAGGGCTGGGCGGTGGGCGCCTTGCCGAAAATACTCGGTGGTGGCAGCAATGAGGTTAAGACTTAAAAATTTCTTACGAAAATTACGTTTATCTAAGGGTCGGCCGAGGATAGCTTCATAGGCAGTTTGTAGCTGGCTGAGGGTAAATAACTTGGGTAGGAGTGCAAATACGGCGTTGGTATAGCTGATCTTGGCTTCGAGACGGGAGCGTGCGTACCTAACAATATCGGCGTGGTCGTACGCCACACTTTCAGGCAGGCTAGTGAGCGGAAAAAACTGCGGATTCTGAGTTGTCACGCTACCGGCCGGCACCAAATCTTTGCCGAGTCCGAGATAGGTAACCGAAACGGCGTGACCACGTGGATCGCGGGCGACGGTATCAAAGGTGTAGAGTTGCTCGACAAAGCGAAGATCGCTGACCTTCAAGCCGGCTTTAGTGTGGAGAACGCGGCCAAAGGCTTCGTGGGTGGTTTCGCCGGTCGGATTATAGCCACCAGGTAGGGCCCACTGACCCTTAAAGGGCGCGTGTTGACGCTGAATTAACAAAACACCCAATTGGTCATCGAGCAGCTGGAATATCACCGCGTCGACCGTTAGAGTGGGGGCGACATACGTCGTTTGAGACATATTGTTCAGTATACACCAACTTTTGACTTCGGCAACCGGCGTACAATAGAAGTATGGAGCTGGTGGATACCCATTGTCACATTCACTTTCCCGACTATGAGTTGGATCCGGAAAAAGTTTACGAGGCTGCCCGCCATAGTGGCGTGACCCGTATGCTCTGCGTGGGGTGTACGCTCACCGATAGCAAACTGGGTGTCGATTTTGCAAAAACCCATGCCAGCGCCTGGGCGAGCATTGGTTTGCATCCTCATGAAGCCAGTGACTATGTACACGACGACGTTGCCTTACAACAATTTCACAACCTCGCGCGCAAAGCTAAAGTCGTCGCGATTGGCGAAACGGGGCTAGATTATCACTACCAACACGCCACCAAGACTGATCAGCAAAAGTTATTGCGTTTTCAGTTGGATATGGCGGTTGAACACCACTTACCACTTATTTTTCATATCCGCGAAGCGTTTGCCGATTTTTGGCCCATTTTTGATAGCTACCACGGTTTACGCGGGGTCGTTCACAGTTTTAGCGCTGGCCAGCGCGAGCTGGAGCAAATATTGCGCCGGAATTTGTATGTGGGCCTCAATGGCATTATGACGTTTACCAAAAACCAGGAACAACTCGCAGCCGCCAAGGCCGTACCATTGCAAAAATTACTACTCGAAACAGATGCGCCTTTCTTGACTCCTTACCCCTTTCGTGGTACAATCTGCGAGCCCAAGCACGTGCGGGTGACGGCGGAGTTTCTGGCTACATTACGGGGCGAAAGCCTCGACGAATTAGCTCAAGCAACGACGGTCAACGCCCTTAAGCTGTTTGGTTTGCAAAGACTACATGGTTAACTTCAATCCACTTTCTGAAATTATCAACCCCGCCATCGAGGGCATGGTTGATATTATGCAGCGCCGCCGTAACGAAGTTGAAGACGCCGCCGCAGGCTTGCTCTCCAACATTACGATTTTTCGAGCCGAACAAGAGGTTGCTACTATGGCCGCCGAGGCCGCAGCCACCGAACAATATCGGGCTTTGAAGCTAGCCATGCAAACTGTCGAGGCCGAAACGATTCCGTCTGAATCTCACCCCGTTGCTCAGCCAGCCACACTTGAAGAAGCCAAGGTAATCAACCTTGATGAACAAGGCGCGCTGCGCACTGCGCAAGCGGTGGCTCTTTCTCAGGCCGAAATGCAGCAATCGATTATTGACTTGGAGGCAACCGGATGATTAAGCGCCTGCTCCAGAGTGTGTTGACCCAAAGCCAAAGCGATCGCCGGGCAGAACTCTATCGCAATCTGATTCGCAGCGAGGCTAAAATAGGTGGTGAGTTGTTTGGTCCACTGAAGCCGGGCAGTCGCCGCGAATTCTTTTGCTTAGATGAACATACCTGGATTTGGCATGAACAGTGGCAAGACGAGCAAGGCCAAGTGCAGGTTCAGACTACCCGCTATGATGTGCGGCCCAGCGGTATTTTAAAGGCCCAGGATGGCAAGTCGTACCAGCCATTGTCCAACAAAGAGGCCCTCAACTTGGCCCAAGCCGTGCGGCAGTACCTCAAACGCGTCAATAAAGAAATCTATAGCCAGGCTTAAACGTTGCCTGGGACGTCAGGAAGCGTCAAAAAGCCAATGCCAGGCCCCATTTACCTTGATTATGCCGCGGCGACGCCAGTTGATCCGGCGGTGCTGCGCGCCATGCAACCGTATTGGCGCGAGCAGTTTTATAACCCTTCAGCGCCGTATCAAGCCGCCCATCAGGTGGCAGCGGATATACACACTGCCCGCTCACGCATAGCCCACCAGCTCGGTGCCAAGCCCAGTGAAGTTATTTTTACGGCCGGTGGCACGGAGGCCAATAATCTGGCCATTCACGGGATCATGCAAAACTACAAAGGGGCTAATCTCATCGTCAGTAGTCTCGAGCACGAAGCAGCCCTGGAGCCAGCCAAGCAATACCGCTACCAGCTAGCACCGGCCTTACCCGATGGGCGGGTTGACGTCGCCGGTCTTGTGAGTCAAATTAATGATACAACCGTCCTGGTGAGCGTTATGTACGCCAACAACGAGATTGGCACTATCCAGCCCATAAGGGAAATAAGTCGGCAGCTGCGGACCATTCGTCAACAGCGCCGACGTGCTGGCAACCAATTGCCGCTGTATTTTCATACCGATGCCTCACAGGCGGCGGCGTACCTGGATATGCACGTGCATCGTCTGGGTGTCGATCTGTTGACCCTCAACGGCGGTAAAATGTATGGCCCCAAACAATCGGGAGCCTTATTTGTGGCCTCAACGGTCCGTCTTAAGCCCCAGATTCTTGGCGGCGGACAGGAACGCGGCCTGCGCAGCGGGACCGAAAACGTGGCCGGCAGTATTGGGCTATCAATAGCATTTGAGCTGGCGCAGCAGCGCCGTATCACTGAGGTCAAACGCCTCCATCAGCTCCAACGGGGGTTTATTAAGCAGCTCGAGCGCGACGTGCCGCAAGCGGTGATTAATGGCTCCCTGCAACATCGATTGCCGAACAATCTTCACCTCACCATTACCGGCATTGATAACGAACGAGTTATGCTGCAGCTCGATGAGCAAGGGATACGCTGTGCCACCGGTTCGGCGTGCAGCGCGGCGAACGGTCAAGCTTCGACGGTATTGGCAGCGCTCGGTCTGAGTGACGCCCAGGCACAGGCTTCCTTGCGCTTTAGCCTGGGACGAGGCACCACCGCCACCGATATTCGGCGAACCGTCCAAGCCCTAGCGGCGGTTCTCTGACGGCCTCTTATTGCTCAGATCAGCGTTGAACGATATACTTATGCTTATCTCTAATGGCCCAGATAAACACAAAAACCTGGTTTTCCTGGCCGCGGGTACTGGCGGTGTTAGCTCTTATGGGGCTAATACTGATTCGACTGCACCTCGCGAGTGCCCAAACCATTACCCTCGGTTACAGTAGCGACCTGAGTTTGGAGCGAGGCATCATCGTCTCGGCCAGTGCCAAAGATAAAACCAAGATTGAAGCCACTACCCAACAGACGCTTAATCGCCTCCAAGGAGTGGTGGTGGATGCCTCGGATGCGACGCTCGCCTTGGCTCAAGAAGGCCAGAAAACTTTTGTAGCGACGACCGGCCAAGTTAGCACCTTGGTCAACGACCAAAATGGTCCCATAGCAGTCGGCGACAATATTACCGTGTCGTCCGTGAGTGGTATTGGTATGAAAGCCGACAATGGCGAAGCCATTATTGTCGGTAAAGCTCTGGCAACCTTTGATAGCAAAAACAATGTGCTGAGTACTACCAAAGTCAAAGACAGCCATGGTCGCGAAAAGGAACTGTCAATCACGCGGATTGCTGTAGAGCTAAAAATTGGCCCAAACCCGTTGGTGCGCCCGGAATCCAGTGTTCCGGGCTTTTTGCGCCAAAGTACCTCGGCCATTGCTCAAAAGCCAGTTGGCACCATTCGTATTTACGGCTCGGCCTTTGTGTTACTGGCGGCTGCGGCTATTACCGTTAGTATGCTCTACGCCGGGGTTCGCAGCGCTATTGTGTCAATTGGTCGAAATCCGCTTTCACGCAAATCCATCCTAAGAGGGTTGATTCAGGTCGTGGTAAGTAGCATCGTGGTTTTCCTTTGTGGCCTCTTGGGAGTATATTTATTACTAAAGTTATGAACGTGGTGGGATGATGAACACACTCGATTTAGCCGTGGTTGTGGGAGCGCTGATAGCGGCCACTGGCGCCTTTATTTGGCTTGCTCTTCGCTTAGGTGGCTCGACCAAACCGGGCAAGGGAGCCGAGGAGCTTCATACCGAAGCGGCCGAGCGCGATATAGAGCACATCTTTAACGATGAATTCCGCGAAGAATTGCGTAACCGTGGTCGCCTGCACTTTGAAAAAATAATTGGTGAAAATGCCATGTTCCTGCAACAGGATCTACGTTTGACAACGTCTCAGCTCAATGAATACATGAAGCAGGAAATTACCAAGACTCTCAAAGAGGAATTTGCCAAGTACGAAGAATCGATTACTGACGCCAAGCAGTTGGCGATTGATTCAATTAAGAAAACCCAAGAGGTTATTGAACAGCAGCGCGCCGTCCTGAGTCAGCAAATGCAAGCCCAGGTCACCGAGGAAAAGCAGCACTTGGTCGCCAATTTCCAAAACAATATGGCGGATATTATTAATCACTACGTCCTAGCGGCGATTGGTAACCAAATCGATCTCACTGAACAGCTCGAGTTTATTCTGAACGATCTCGAAACCAATAAAAAAGCTATCCTCGAGGATATTGCCAATGGCGCCTGAGACACCAGCCTTTCGTTTGTCAAACTCGATTGTTGGTCGCATCGATATTGGGCGGCTGCGCCGGGAGATTCAGGGGCTTGAAGATTTTTTAGTTCAGGCCAAGTTACGGCAGCCCGGTGAGAGTCTGCGTCTCCCTCGGACA
Source organism: uncultured Candidatus Saccharibacteria bacterium (assembly GCA_964441005.1). GTDB lineage: Bacteria > Patescibacteriota > Saccharimonadia > Saccharimonadales > CAYTTW01 > CAYTTW01. The sequence continues at coordinate 25,890 of CAYTTW010000004.1, forward strand.
TCGCGTCTCCTTGAAGAGGTAGCGCGGGATAATCAGCTGAATTTACTGGAAGCGGATCAGCGCCAACAGCTCACGGCCCGCTTAGACGAAATTAAAGCTCACGCCCCGCTGGTGCAGATGAGTTTTGCCGCTGACCCTTCAGCCGTTTTTGTCCAAAAGATTGTCGAGTGGCTGCGCCGCGAAATTCACCCGCACACCCTATTGCAGATTGGCTTGCAGCCGGGTCTGGCGGCGGGTTGCACGGTCCGCACGGCCAATAAGTTTTTTGATTTTAGTTTGCGCCGGCACTTTGGCGATCAGCGTCAACTACTGATCGATAAAATCGGAGCCAGCCCGTGAGTGATAACCGGCATTTTGACAAGCTGGTTGCCGCCGGCCAGCCCGTGGGCGAAGTAGCAGCTATTGACCATTTTCTAGTGCGCGTGCGCGGCCTGCACCCCGTAAGTAGCCGCGCCCTGATTATGTTTGAGGACGGCAGCAAAGGTTTTGTCCATCATATCCTTGACGATGTTGTTCTGGTACTACACCTCGGCACGAGCCCGCTCTATGTGGGCATGATGGCGGTTATCCAGCATCATGAACTAGTTTCTAAGGTCGGCAAGGATTTTATTGGTCGCGTTGTATCGGTTTCTGGTGAGCCACTCGATGGCAAGGGCCCGATTGCCGCAGATGGTGTTTGGCCGGTCTTTAATACGGCGCCGCCGCTGTTTGAGCGCGAGCAGCTCGATACCCAGCTAGAAACTGGCGTAGTCGCCCTAGACACCTTGTTTCCATTGGTGCGTGGACAGCGTATTGCCATTTTGGGTGATAGCAAAGCTGGTAAAAGCACGTTGGCCACACAACTGGCAATTAACCAGCGGAGTACCGATTTGGTGGTCGTCTATGCCCTGATCGCCAAACGCCGCAGCGATGTTGATACCCTTTTGAGCCGTCTTGAAGCCAATGGCGCGTTGCAGACCTCGATTGTGGTGGTATCAACCATGTTTGAGTCACTGGTTACCAGCTACCTCACGCCCTATGTCGCCTGCGCCCTGGCTGAGTACCTCTGGCAAACCGTCAATCAAGACACCGTTATCATCTACGACGATCTGACCAGCCACGCCCAGACCTACCGGGAAATTGCCTTGCTATCTGGCACCAGTCCGGGCCGCGATTCATACCCCGGTGATATGTTTTATGCCCATTCCTCGCTCCTGGAGCGGGCCGGCCGGCTGAGTCGCAACCACAAAACGCTTACCAGCTTACCGCTCGTATTGGCGGCGAGTGGTGATATTACTGCCTACTTGCCGACCAACATCATGTCGATTACCGATGGACAGTGGATCCTAGACATGGAAATTTTCCGTAATGGCCTGCGTCCAGCACTCAATGCCGGACTCAGCGTGACGCGGGTTGGTGGCCGGGGACACAATGCTCGGCAGAAGAAAATGTCAGGACAAATCTTTCAAGCCCTGGCCGCTTATCAACAAGCCAAAGAATTTGCCCACTTTGGCTCTGAGCTGGCGCTGACAGCCAAGAAAGACCTGGAAACCGGCAAACGGATCGAAGAAGTCTTTAACCAAGCTCCCGGCGAAAGTTATAGCCTGATGGGCCAGCAATTGCTACTAGACATTATCCTGAATTTAGCTGACGGCGAAGTTATTGATGTGCAGGCGCTCAAAGCTGTGGTCAACGAAGCCGGAGCCAAGATTAAAGATGATGATAGCTTTAATAAAACGCGCGATGAGCTCAAG
>CAYTTW010000005.1:0-24285 GCA_964441005.1 uncultured Candidatus Saccharibacteria bacterium
ACTCGATTTTAATTGACGAAGATCGGACCCCGCTTATCATTTCAGCACCAGCTACTACCAGCGGCAGCGCCTACGCCCAGTTCTCGAAAGTTGTCCGCCAGCTAAAGCCCGAAAAACATTACGAAACTGATGAAAAGCGCAAAGCGGTGGTTTTGACTGATAACGGCGTCGAAGCCATCGAGAAAATTCTCGGCATCAAAAACCTCTATGGCACTGAGAACATCCGAACAATTTATCACTTGGAACAGGCTCTACGGGCTCAAGCCTTGTTCCGCCGTGACAAAGACTACGTGGTTACTACCGAGGGGGAAGTCGTCATTGTTGACGAGTTTACCGGCCGCCTGCTCAAAGGCCGCCGCTACAACGAGGGCTTGCACCAGGCGATTGAAGCCAAGGAAGGAGTGGAGGTTCAAGAAGAATCGATGACGCTAGCCACCATCTCCTTTCAGAACTACTTTCGTCTGTACGACAAGCTCGCTGGTATGACCGGTACGGCCCAGACCGAGGCCGAGGAATTTCACCAAATTTACAAACTCGACGTCGTGGAGATCCCCTCGAACAAACCAATTGTTCGCCAGGACAAGTCCGACCGCATCTACAAGACAGAACAGTCGAAATTTGAAGCCATTGTCAAAGAAGTAAAGACACTCAATCGGCGCGGTCAACCAGTGCTTATGGGGACGGCTTCGGTGGAAAAAAACGAGCAGCTCAGTAACATGCTACGACGGGCTGGTATCAAACACGAGCTCCTCAACGCCAAAAATAACGAACGAGAGGCGTCGATTGTGGCGCGCGCTGGCGAACAGAAGGCCGTGACGCTAGCAACCAACATTGCCGGGCGTGGTACTGACATTATTTTGGGCCCCGGCGTGCGCGAACTCGGTGGGTTATTTGTACTCGGTAGCGAACGGCACGAATCACGCCGGATTGATAATCAGCTCCGTGGACGGGCTGGCCGACAAGGTGACCCAGGCGTGACCCAGTTCTTTGTCAGCACCGAAGATGATCTAATGCGTATCTTTGGCGGCGAACGCATTGCGGCCATTATGGATCGTCTCAATGTGCCAGAAGATGTACCAATTGAAAACCGGCTGATTTCCCGAAGTCTTGAAGCGGCTCAGAAAAAAGTTGAAGGCATGAACTTTGATATGCGTAAAAATGTCGTGGAATACGACGATGTCATGAACCGTCATCGCCGCGCCACCTATGCTATGCGTCGCGAAATCCTGCTTCAGGCCGATATTAGTAAGCGCATTAAAGCCTACATCGATGAAGAAGTGGAGGTGCTTGCGGCCTCACCCTTGGCCACCACAGACCAATTTGAGGATGTCATTAAAGAAGTCTTTCCATTTAGCGAAAAAACATTGGACAAGTTATTCGATACTGACACGCTGCGTTTCGGTAAACAATTACAGAGCGAAGCCCACAAGTTATATAAACGGCGCGAGACCGAATTTACCACAGAGGTCCTGCGCAAAGTTGAGCGCGACGCCTATTTACAGATCCTCGATAACCTCTGGATGCAACATTTGGAAAATATGGAACACCTGCGGCAGGGGATTCACTGGATTAGTGTCGGTCAACGCGATCCGTTGGTGGAGTATCGGCGGCAAGGACAACGCTTATTCGAAGAAATGCAGGCCACTCTGCGCCACGATGTCATTCGCACGCTCTTCTATGCGCAGCCGGTTGATGAAACCGAGCTGACCCAACCCACTGAAACCGAGCTGACCCTCGCCGCTCGCCAGTCGGTCGATAATGCCGATCGTATTATTGAAGCCGAAGAGTTCGAAGAGAAAGATTTTACGGATACGAGTGACGGCGCGGCAACCAAAAAACACGTGACCACTGACGAGCGCAGGCGCGCCCGAAAGGCCGAGCGCCGCCGTAAAGCCAAGAACAAGCGGCGAAGGTAAGGAGGTTATTTTGAAGCATACGGTCATCGAACTGCAGCTGGCTAACGGGACCCAGGGACTACTCATCCATATTCCGGGCGCCACCGTGATGACGTTTGACTTCAATTTTCGAGCCGGTGAGTACTTGGTACCCAAGGCCAAGTGGGAGACGCCACACCTCATGGAGCACCTGCTCCTCGGCGCCAACGAGCTCATACCCAAAGCCCGTATTTTTCAGGCAGAAGTCGAACGTAATGGCGCCTACTCCAACGCCTCAACCGGCACCTACGATATTAGCTACGAAGCCGAATGTGCCGATTTTGAATGGGACCGGGTGCTGGGCTTGCTATTGATTGCCATAACCAAGCCGTTATTTTTGCCCGAGGAATTTCAGGCCGAGTTTGGGAACGTCCGTGAAGAACTGACGGCGCGTTCCAATAATCATTTCCGTCACCTTAGTTTGGCGCTCCGTGAAAAGTATGGCTTTAAAGTGCTGACTGATAAAGAGCGGATTCAGCTCATGAGCAATGTGACGATTGAGGATATCTATCAGCACTATCACAAGACCCATACCAGTAGTAATTTGCGTTTTATTATTGCCGGCAATCTGAAAGCCTCGCGCCGCGAGACCATTGAAAAATTGCTGTCCACCATAGAGCTACCGAAGGGTGCTGGCCGACGAGAGCTACCCAAAGAAATGCCAAAGCTGCTCAATAAGCCGCTCTATATTGATAATGAAACCGTCGACAACGTCTACTTTTACGTCGATACCTTTATGCGCCGGCGTATGAGCGATCCAGAAACCGATGCTTTGGGACTCATCAATACGCTGCTCACCGAAACGCTCTATTCGCGCATTCTGGGCACGGCGCGCGAGCGTGGTCTGGTCTATAGTATGAGCTCGGGTTTTGGTCAAACGCGTGATAGCAGCAACTGGTGGTTTGGAGCGCAGGTTATGCCCATGAACGCCGCCGCGCTGTTTGAGATTATGATTCATGAGCTCGAGCAAATGTTCTTGGGCAATCTAGCCAACGATGACGTTGCCTCGGCCAAACAGTATCTGCTGGGGCGCTACCAACGCAGTGCCCAAACGGTGGGTGGCACCTCAGCGGGCTATGCCGGTCGCTACTTTTTTGACGAGGTTGTTGAGGACTACTACCAGATCCCGCAGCGTATTGAAGGTATTACCAAAGATACGGTTGTGAGTATTGGTCAAGATTTATTTAACGACAAGGTCTGGGGCATTGGCGTGCTCGGCAACTGCGGTACCGAATTTGTCCAACAATTGTACGACCAGGTCAAAGTTCTGTGGAATCAGTCACCACCGACGGTAAATAGCTGAGATGGGGGAGACGCTATAATGACAGCTATGCCAGATTTGCAAAAGCAATATGACGATCTCAGTACCCAACTCAATGCTGCCATCAAGCGCCTGCAGCTGGATAAAGTTGAACACGATCTGACGCAGCTTAACCTCGATATTCAGCAGCCGAAATTCTGGTCAGATTCCAATAAAGCCCAGACCACTATGAAGCAGCAGGCGCGTTTACAGGCTAAGTCCGAGCCGTGGCAAAAACTGCGCAAAGAACTCGATGATATTCATGCTCTGCTACAGACCAACGATAAAACGCTGCAGCCCGAGCTTGGCCAACAACTCACGGCGGTTGCTAACGAGTTCACCAAGCTAAAGGAGCAGCTAAAATTTAGCGGTCCCTACGATGATCATGATGCCCTGCTGAGTTTGTCGGCCGGAGCCGGGGGCACCGACGCCCAAGACTGGGTAAGTATGTTACTCAGAATGTATACTCGCTGGGCCGAAAAAAATAAGCTCAAAGTCCAAGTTCTGGAACAATCAGCGGGGGATGAAGCCGGACTTAAAAGTGCCACCATATCAGTGGACGGCAGCTTTGCCTACGGCAAGCTCCGGGGTGAACACGGCGTCCATCGTCTGGTTCGCCTCAGTCCGTTTAATGCCGACCATCTGCGTCAAACTTCCTTTGCCAAGGTGGAAGTCTTGCCCAAAATTGAGCGTGCCCAGGAGTTAGCTCTAGACGACAAGGATCTCAAAATTGACGTATTTCGCTCGGGGGGTCATGGGGGACAGTCGGTCAACACTACTGATTCAGCTGTCCGCATTACGCATCTGCCAACCGGCTTGACAGTGGCTATTCAGAACGAGCGCTCACAGCTGCAGAATAAAGAAACCGCGCTGACCATGCTGCGTTCCCGGTTGGCGCAATTGCAGCTAGAACAACACCAGCAGCAGGTCCAAACGCTCAAAGGCCCTAATCTGTCAGCCGAGTGGGGCAATCAAATCCGCTCCTACGTGCTCCACCCCTATAAACAGGTCAAAGATCTGCGGACCAACTTTCAATCAACTGACCCCGACGCTGTACTCGATGGTGAGCTCAATGGCTTTATTGGTGCTTACTTAGAACACCTGCCAGTGACGGTGTAACTAGTATTCTTACAGATAGTAATCTTTTGAGTGTTCCGCTTTCTTGGTATCATAAGCCTAATGATTTTATTGGATCGGGTGACCAAGCTTTACAGTCGTGATAGCGATCCGGCCCTCGACCGCATTAGTCTTCACGTTGAGCCAAAAGAATTCGTGATTGTGGTGGGCGCCAGCGGGGCCGGAAAGTCCACCCTGCTCAAACTACTAACTCGGGAAGAGAAGCCCACCAGCGGCAAAATAATCGTGGGCGGCATTGACTACGATAAGCTCAAAGATAAGGAAATCCCACTGCTGCGGCGCAAAATTGGGGTCGTCTTCCAGGATTTTAAGCTCCTGCCCAATAAGACTGTCTTTGAAAATGTGGCCTTTGCGCTAGAAATCGTCGGCGTCGGACACCGCGAAATTCAGTTTACGGTCGGCCGGGTGCTGGAAATTGTCGGCTTGAAAGGGAAAGAGAAGCGTATGCCCAAGGAACTATCAGGTGGCGAGCGCCAGCGGGTGGCAATTGCCCGAGCCATCACGCGTCAGCCCAAAATATTGATTGCCGACGAACCCACCGGCAACCTCGACCCCAAGCACGCCTGGGATGTCGTGAAGGTGCTGGAAAAAATTAACAAGTATGGCACCACCGTTCTGCTGACTACCCACAACCAAGACATCGTCAACCGACTGAAGCGCCGCGTGATTACCATTAAAGATGGCAAAATCGAGAGCGATCGGGCCAGCGGGACCTACAAAGAAACATGAATCTGAAGCGGCATTTCATTACCTTCACACGCATCATCAAGACCGGCTTTGTTAATTTTGTGCGCAATGCCTGGCTGGCCATCGCGGCCATTGCCGTTATGGTCATTACGCTAACTATCATTTTGTTTGCGGTCATCGCCAACGCAACTTTCACTAATACCGTCCAACAAATTACCGATAAAATTGATATATCAGTCTATCTGAAAGACTCGGTGGATGCGACCCAAACCCAGGCGTTGATTGCAAAGTTGAAGCAGGTTAGTAACGTCAAATCGGTGAGCTATACCTCCAAAGACCAGGCGCTCGAAAATTACAAAAAGCAAAATCAAAGTAATCCGGATCTGTTGGTGGCAATTTCACAAACCGAAAATCCGCTGCCAGCCACGATTCAGATCAAACCCAAAGACCCCAATCGCATTCAAGATATCAAAAATTTCCTCGAGAAAAAGGATGTCAAAGACCTCCAGTCTGACGAGACGTCCTACTCTGGTGATCGTAAAGAGGCGATTGACCGCATTACCCAAGCCACCAAGTTCTTTCGAGAAGCGGTTTTTATAGGGGTGGTTGTCTTTGCCGTGATTTCCATGCTGATTATCTTTAACACCATCCGGATGGCCATCTTTAACCGCCGCGATGAGCTGAGCATAATGCGCTTACTCGGTGCTAACACCTGGTACATTCGCGGTCCGTTTGTGGTGGAGACCATGCTCTATGGCGTGTTTGCGGCCGTCATCTCCGTGGTACTGTGCAATGCACTGTTCAGCCTGTCGGCCTCGACCTTTGAAGCCAGTAGTCTGGGGCTCTTGGACATCAGCTTTGCCAACCAGTATTTCGGCCGGCACTTCTGGTTGATCTTGACCGTCCAGGTTCTCATTGGTATAGTCATCGGAGCCGTTTCGTCGGTGATTGCTACACGGCGCTATCTTAAGTTTCGAGCCAGTTTTTAAGCTTCGCTTGGGGGAAAGGGTAATCAAGAACACTTGAAGGGTGTGGTATGATAAGAACGCTTATGATAAAACAAAAACTTAAAATGAAGCCTTATTATAAGCTAAGCAAATTTACTTCTTGGCTCGGCATTTCATTAGCAGTTGTCTTATTAGTGGCGGTCCCACTGGTCCGCGCCGATCGCTTTGACGACCAGATCAATTCGCTGAATCAAGATACGTCTCAAAAACAGCAAACGGCCAATCAGCTCCAACTCCAAGCCAACAGTTACGCCGATCAAATCTACAATCTCCAGACTCAAATTAACAGTCTGCAGGCGGACATTAATGCCAATCAAGCCAAGAGTGCCGATTTGCAGAATCAAATCACCCAGGCCGAGACCGATCTCGCAAAGCAAAAGAAGGTCCTAGGCGAAAACATCAAGACCATGTACCTGGAAGGACAGATTTCCACCATTGAAATGCTGGCCTCGAGTAAAGATCTCAGTGATTTTGTGGACAAGCAGGAGTATCGCAACTCCGTCCAAAATAAGATCAAGGATACGCTCGACAAAATTACCGCTCTGAAACAGCAGCTCAAAAGCCAAAAAGAGCAGCTCGAGGGACTTATTCGTGACCAACAAAGCCAGCAAGCTCAGTTGGATACTCAGCGGGGCGAACAGGATCGGTTGCTATCGCTGACGCAAGATCAGCAAGCGGCCGTCACCCAGTCCATTCAAGCCAACAACGCACAGGTGGCGAGCTTACGGGCCCAGCAGGCCGAAGAAAACCGCAAACGGCTCGCTGGCCGGCTCGAATCAGGCGATCCCAATCACGGTGGCTACCCTGGCAAGTGGGACCATGCGGTACAAGATAGCATGCTCGACGACTGGGGAATGCTCAACCGTGAATGTGTGAGCTACACAGCTTGGAAAGTCTTTCAGAACTTTGGCTCCATGCCTTACTGGGGCGGGGAAGGCAATGCCAACCAGTGGCCAGGCGATGCCCGCAACGCCGGTATACCGACTGGCTCGACGCCCAAGCGGCACTCCGTGGCCATTTCCATGGGGGGTGCCTACGGACACGCTATGTGGGTAGAGGATGTCTACGACGGCAACCAGATTCACGTCAGCCAGTACAATTACGACCTGCAAGGTCACTACTCTGAAATGACCATTAATGGTTCCGGACTTATCTACATCTACTTTGGGCAGTAAGCTTAGTGGTTCGTTTTTAGAATTTTCACCGGCTATATAGCTGAATTGCTATTATTAACCTATGTCTGACGAACACATCACCAAAGTCGGCGTGGGGTTACTAATAATAAAGGACAAGCAAGTCCTACTTGGAAAACGAAAGGGCTCTCACGGAGCTGGTGAATATGCTGTTGTCGGGGGCCATTTAGAATATCTGGAATCGTTTGAGGCGGCTATTCGGCGAGAGTTAGCCGAGGAGGTTGGTTCTCAGCTTAAAGTCAAAAACTTGCGGTTCCTGTGTTTGATTAACCTAAAACATTACCGACCCAAACACTACGTCGATATTGGTTTTGTGGCTGACTGGGAAAGTGGTGATCCGAAGCTTATGGAGCCTGAGAGAATGGAAAGTTGGCAGTGGTATGCGCTTGGTCAACTGCCATCGCCGATGTTTGTGACCGATCCACTCTACATCGAGGCTTATCGCACAGGTAAAAATTACTTCGAAATCTAGGCCCGCTTTGCCTATAATGGGTGGGTTGAAGCATAAGAACCGTCGGGGGTACAGGTGGCAGACAAGTTAACGACCAAAGTGATAGCGCGTAAAGGACTGATTATTCTGTTGGCAGCAGCCATCTTTTTGTTTGGCTGGGGCATTGGTAGTCAGCGGATAAATATTGGCCCGAATGCCATTTTCCGCAAACCTGTAAGCAAAAATCTGCCAGCTAATCTCAATTATGACAGCGTGGAAGAGGTCTACGATACACTCAGGCGGTCATACGATGGGCAGTTAGACCAAACCAAACTACTCGATGGCCTCAAAGAGGGCCTCGCCACAGCCACCAGCGATCCGTACACCGAATATCTCAATCCCGATCAAGCCAAGACCTTCCAGGAGCAACTTAGCGGCACTTTCACCGGTATTGGTGCCGAGCTCAGTAAAAAAGATAATGCGCTCATTGTGGTATCGCCCCTCAGTGGTTTCCCGGCCGATAAAGCTGGTCTCAAGCCCCAGGACATTATTACTAAAATTGATGGCAAAAACGCCCTGGATTTCACCATCACGGAGGCGGTCAACCATATTCGGGGACCAAAAGGCACCGATGTGACGCTCACGGTTGTTCGCAACAATCAGGAATTAACCTTCAAGATTACCCGCGATGAAATTAAAGTACCGAGCGTTGATTACAAGATGCTTGATGGTGGCATCGGCTACCTGCATATTAGTCAATTCAGTGATGATACGGCCGATTTGGCTCAGAAAGCGGCTGATAGTTTCAAACAGGCCAACGCCAAGGGCGTGGTGCTCGACATGCGCAGCGATCCAGGTGGTCTGCTCAATGCCGCCGTGAGCGTCTCCAGTCTGTGGCTAACCAATAAAACGGTGCTGACTGAGCGACGGGGAGGCGAAGTGATCCAGACCTATAAGTCGCAAGGTATTCCCACCTTGTCTGGCGTACCTACCGTGGTGTTGATTAACGAAGGCAGCGCCAGTGCCAGTGAAATTACTGCCGGGGCGCTCAAGGATAATGGTGCCGCCAGCCTGCTGGGTGTCAAAAGCTTTGGGAAGGGCAGTGTGCAGCAAGTCGAAGACCTTCATAGTGGTGGTGAACTCAAAGTGACCATTGCGCGGTGGTATACGCCGGGTGGCAAGAATATCGATAAAGAAGGCATTACGCCGGATACCACGGTGCAGCGAACCGATGACGACATCAAAGCTGGCCGTGACCCACAGCTCGACGCCGCCGTGACCGTGCTTAATAAGTGATTCTTTTTGTTGCATAAAAGCCAGATAGATGGTATTATTATGCTAATAAATAGTGGAGTTTATAATGGCTGTACCAGGAGAGCATGTTGACGCCAAAGATATTATTCGAGCCAACGTCTGGCTGATGCCGGAACTGAATGTGGCCTGGTTGACAGCTTCCCAAGCTAAAGTGTTGGCCGAAAGGACCCGAGCGGCACTAGATGCCGAAGTGGAGAAGCGCAACGAACGACTTAAGGATGTCATTGGTACGGGCATAAACCTCGGGGCCAAAGAAGCTTTCGTGAATCATTCTCATGGTCCGATACCACATCGAGCCAGCGATTTTGATACGGCGATGTCTGTCATTGGGACGTTTCAGGGCTTAAAGGTTATTGATCGAGCGACTCTCAATCCGGGGGTGACAACGCCCGAGCAACGTACCGGGCTCGAGGTCTGTGTCGAAGTCCGAACAATTGATCCGGAGTTTGATGCAACGCCAAGCATACCAGGACTGACCTGGGTACCGCTTCCGGCCATTGAAGGGCCAATTTACTAGCCAAACTTAGATTTTTCCGGTAGCATTAGGGTCATAAAACGGGAAGGTTATATCAGAGGTGGCGAAGGCGACTAAATTTATTTTTGTAAGTGGTGGTGTGCTGTCCGGACTCGGTAAGGGCATTACTGCCGCTTCCATCGGCAAACTGCTCAAGGCCCGCGGCCTACGCGTTAACCTCCAAAAATGTGATCCGTATCTCAACGTCGACGCCGGCACCCTCAACCCGCGCGAGCATGGCGAATGCTTTGTCACCAAGGATGGCGCCGAAACCGATCTCGATGTGGGGCACTACGAGCGCTTTTTAGATGAGGAAATTACCAGTACCAGTTCGTTGATGGCCGGGCGAGTCCTCCTAAAAGTTATTCAAGACGAGCGTGCCGGCAAGTACCAGGGCGAAGACGTCCAAATTATTCCTCACCTGACTGCCGCCATTCAGGAATACATCATGGAGGCGGGTAAGGGCTTTGATGTGCACATTGTCGAAGTTGGGGGCACGGTCGGTGACTACGAAAGCCTCAGTTTTATTGAAGCTATTCGGGAGCTCGGTCTGAAGGTTGGCCGCGAAAACTGTCTGTACGTACACGTCGTCTATTTGCCATACCTCGGCGCCAGCCAAGAGATTAAGACCAAACCCGCTCAAAACTCAGTACGTGATCTCCGTAGCCTGGGCATTTCACCCAATATTTTAGTGGCCCGCAGTGAGAAAAAAGCTCATTCCAGTGTGAAACAAAAACTGAGCTTGTTCTGCGGTGTGGAACCGCAAGCCATTGCACTACTGCCCAATGCGTCGAGCATTTATGAAGTGCCGCTGACTCTGGAAGATACCGATATTGCTGATGTCATTTGCGAAAAACTCCATCTGAAGGCTTCAAAGCCTAATCTTAAAGAGTGGCGCGAAGTGGTCAAGCGTGCGACCACTAAGTTTGATAAAAAAGTCACCGTGGGGGTGGTTGCCAAGTACCTTGATAACCAAGATACCTATATGTCGGTGTTTGAGGCGCTACGCGCAGCTGCGTGGTGGAATAACGTGCGGCTAGATATTCGCTGGATTGATGCCGAAGCCTTAGAACGACGCCGCGCTGACGTGAGCAAAGCGTTCAAAGGTCTAGATGGCATTGTGGTACCCGGCGGGTTTGGGCGTCGTGGTCTGGAAGGTAAAATCAAAGCCGCGCAGTACAGTTTGGCGAGCAAACAGCTGCCATACTTAGGGCTCTGTTTAGGCCTTCAGATGGGAGTGATTGCCGCGGCGCGGAATGCTGGTCTTAAAAACGCCACAACCATCGAGCTCGAGCCTGATGGCCAGGATCGTGTCATTGATGTTATGGCCGATCAGCGCGACAAAATGCATACCGGTGGCACTATGCGGCTGGGAGACTACCCCTGTAAAATTGCCAAAGACAGCTTGTTGGCTAAACTCTATGACACGAATAGCATTGTCGAGCGCCATCGCCATCGCTGTGAGTGTAATAATGCGTATCGTGATCAGTATGAAACGTGGGGCATCCGTGCCGTAGGTACCTCGCCCGATGGACACTTGGTCGAGATGATTGAAGGCATTGATCATCCATTTTTTGTGGCCAGCCAGTTTCATCCAGAATTTAAGTCGCGGCCCAATCGACCACACCCGATGTTTGTGGGTTTCATCCGCGCTTGCGCCAAGTGACAGGGTAATGTAGCATGAGCAATATGGATAATATACCGCCAGCTGCCAACGACGTAGCTGAGCCCGCCAAAGTCTTGAAAAAGATTTTGTTGGTGGAAGATGACGATGGCCTGGCCAACGTCTATCTTACGCGTCTGCAAGCCGAGGGCTTTGACGTTAAGCGCGTGCCCAACGGCGAGGACGCCCTCAGCGCCGCCCAAGAGTACAAGCCCGATTTAATTGTTTTAGACGTTATGATGCCCAAAGTCAGCGGCTTTGACGTGCTCGATATTTTGCGCAACACACCGCAGACGGCCAATATTAAGATTATTATGCTCACAGCACTCAGCCAAGACAGCGATAAAGAAAAAGCCATGGGCCTTGGAGCCGATGATTACCTCGTTAAATCTCAAGTTGTCATTGCCGACGTTGTTGACCGTATCAAACACCATCTGAACGTCTAATCTCTAGACTACAATAAAGAACTGCCATTAACAGGGTATTGCTTTTTTAGCAATAATATGCTAATGTTTAATTTGTAACTAAATAATAAACATGTTTGAAGCAAAACAACCAGCAACAGCACCTGTACCTACACCCCTGCCAAATGAGGCAGGCGTGTTCTCTCTGCCCGACCACGAGTTAGCTGAGCAGGGACTTAAACTTGACAGATTACATTCAGATGGAGTCGACTTTAACTTAGATAATATCCAGCCCCTTGATGTACGTGCTGACGTGGCGACGTTGGGATTCATGTCAGTCGGCAACGAAAACCTGAAAGTCTTAGGTGTAATGGAGAGAGGGAAGCTTTCTAAGAGCATGGTTTTTATTTCACCGGCTGAGTACGATGAAGCTGAAGCGGCTAGTCAAAATGCTGGTAAACGGCCCTTTAAAGTTGTTTGGAATGGTAGGGATGAAGAGATATTTGGCCGTGAAAGCGCAGGTGCTGGAACGTTAGCCTTCAAAGATGATTCCACGGTGTCGCGTCGACATTTTGGTGTTACGCTTGCGGGCGATCGCCTTACGATACGCGACCTTGGCTCATTGAACGGCACTAAATTAGTAACAGCCGAAATGAAAGATGGGGATATCGAGCGGACGGTACCACGGCGCCTGGGCGGCGTAGCCCTTACTGAAGCCCATGAGTTAAGAGCAAGTAACGAAGCATATATAGATGGTACAAAGTTTACCTTTGAGGGACTTTTTAGTACTTCGAATCGTGGAAATATATTTGCTGTGAACTCCCGGGATAGCGAAGGCAACAATCGCCGTTTCATGGTCTACCGGTCAAATTCTGAAGGTGGCTACCGGGTATCACAGGGGGTTGAAGAGGACGGTCGCTTTCTGAAGGGCGCTGAACTAAGTTCTTACTTTCAATACACCCAGGAATCCCAACTTCATCCAGAATTTGCCGCGGCTTTAAGTGAAATGCAGAAGGTGACCTTGCCAATAGTACAAAAGGATACTTTTCAAGTGGATGAAGCTCAAGCAGATGAACGATTGAAAGACTTTGAAGCGGAGATCTCCGTAACTAGTTTTCCTGACCGCAAACTCGCCGAACAATTAGCTAAGGTTTCCCTGACAGGTGGTCTACAGAAAAATGCACTGGCAAAATTTTTGACAGTTCCTGAAGCCGATACACCAAAGGCGCTTATGAAATACGTCGATAATCTAAATAAAGTTTTGAAAAAGAGCAAGGCAATTCCTGATTTTTCTCAACCGGCCACTAGAGTGCAAGAGGAATTACATCCATTGCTTGGCAGTGTTAGAACAGAAGTGTATGTACGTAATGTAGGCGGCACTAGTTATGAGTGGTATATGTCAAGTGATAGCACAGGACGTGTATGGATAAATCGAATTCGTTTAGCTGATAGTAAAGCATCCGTATACGGCACAGATCAGTCGCTGGTTTACTCAGGTATCCTCACCTCAAAGCCACTGGAATACATTGAACAATGTGATGCGGTGCCACAGCACTTACGAAAAGACTTTAGTGGAAATGGCGGTCAATATAAAGATATATCAGCTTTTGTCGAGACTCTCTTACCAGTACAACAGTATAAGGCCCAAAGAGGGCAACGGACGACTCGTTAACCTATAAAATCTGTTTGACTTTATATAAAGCTTATGCTAATATAATGCTATGGATAAAAACCCAAATCAGCCAAATATCATCGCGCACGTTCCTGGTCAGGAAGAGCTTGCGAATCGCGACATGCTTAATGGTCGCCAAGTTCCGCGTAGTGAAGTACGGGCGATTCTAGCCCAGCTTGATATTCAAGCGCCCACAGGGGTTGTTGACACTACGCCTCCGGCACCTACCGATAATGCTCGCCGAGAAGCTGAGCGCCAAATGAGTATTGCGACTGCTGACCGGGCCAATCGCGAGGCCGCTGGCTTGCCGCCTCGCACTCACGATTTACGTTAATAGGATAAAACTAAGTATGAAAAACACAGATTCATTAACAGTTGACCCCCAAGACAGTACCGATCGGCAGCCGCGATTTCGTCTGACGCGCCGCCAAAAAGCCTTGGGCTTGCTAGCCTTTGCAGGAGCTGGAGCAGCTGCTGGTCTTGGTATTAACGCGAAAGCTGGCCAAATTAATCAACAGCGTGCCGCTCATGAACGACAGGCGCGGACACATGAGATTGGGAAATTGAGCTCTGGTGAGCGCTTAATCGTTATTGATGGTACGGATACTAAAATTTCACTCGACGATGCGGCTGGTTTATTTGTTTCCACTGAACGCGATGAGCAAAAAGCTGGTAAGGATGTATCAGAAGCAGTGGTGATTGTGAAAGGCAAGGATAAAGATTTTGTGCTGGCAGGACACAGGGCTGAAACCCGTGAGGACAAACAGCTAACAACTGCTGACGTAAATCATCTTGGAAAAGGGATTGCTATTGAGATGTGGCACCGACAAGGTAGCGAATATACTGATCTGTTAGATCTTCGTGAACGTCTATCTACTGATCCAGTATCCGTGGCTGATTTTGCAAAAATTGAACTTGGGCTGCAAGACCGTCAAGATCAAATACCGGTCCTTACATCTAGCCGAGGTTTTGTATTTGGTGTCCAGTCACCGACAGAAATTCAGAAGACAGCTTAATTACTCAATAATAATTTCGGTACGGCGGACAGTTTTGCCGGTAAAACGGCGGACTTTGCGGGTGCGAAAGGTGACCGTACCGTCTTTCATGGCGTGGATCGTAAAGTTGCGAGCCAGTTTGGTACCTTTGCCAGCGCGCTTGGTCATGCCGACTTGACGGACAATCACTTGGCCGGTCTTGACCTTTTGGCCACCAAATAGCTTAACGCCCAGGCGTTGACCGGGACTGTCGTGGACATTTTTGGCGGTGCCGCCCGCTTTTACATGACTCATATTACTTCCTTGTCATTGTTACTAGTTCACGGCCGACAAATTGACCGGGTCGATGATACACCAACTCCTCGTCACGGACATGAACAAAGCTCACCCGATTGTAGCCTAATGCCTCTAATTTTTCAAGAGAGGGAAGGCGTACGAACCCCTGAGGGGTTTTCCAAGCCGGTACGGCGAGCGTCATGCGAAAGCCGCTGCCAGTCTGCGACGCTAGGTTTTTTAGAAATTTCTGATGAATGGTATCAACATCGTGAACAATTTTTTGCAGCGCCTGGGGATCGGGTAGGGTAGAGAGCGGCCGCCCAAGATAGGTTTCACTGGCCACAGCCGTCACGTTAGCCGGCCAGTGGTGATCGGTAGCGTCACCAATATCAATACTACAGAGGCCGTCGACGGCATTGAAACGTTGCCGGAGCCACTCGATGTTAGTTTTGGCATAGTCTACCATCCGAGGTTCAAGGTCAGTCCCCAGCGCGTTGAAGCCCATTAGCATAGCTTCTTGCAGGATTACCCCTGTCCCGCAAAATGGGTCAAGGACAGTGGTGTTGGATTGATTACTGGCAACTCGGCCATGGGCCAGATTAAGGATGATTTGCGCGAGCTTGGGAGGCAGCATACCGACGCGCGCGTCGCGTTTGGGGCGTTCTTGATCACGGGCGGTGTAGGCGGCAATATCTTGCACCGCCACCACTTGAGCCAGAACCGTTTGCGCCTCATCGCGAACCAGAATGAGTTCCATCCCCAGAGCTGACGTCAGTTGGTTATGCAACGTTTGGGCACTGCTGAGGTGTAGCTCGGTATTGGGTACGACTCGGACCGAACGGCCACCACCGCGAATAACTTTTTTAAGCTCCAGACCCGCTTTATTGAGCTGAGTAACGTCAACGGCCAGACCGTAGGCGCTAAGCCCAAATTTTAGTTTGCCTTCGGGCACGTAAGGCGTATGTTCGGGCAGCGTTTGAGCCAAATAAGCTACCAATTCTGGCCAGCGAGTTGTGGGCATAACGGTTAGAACTTTGGCTAACTTTATTGTGCCGCCCAATCTATCTAAAGCTACTTGCTCATGGCCCAAACGTATCCAGGCTGCCTGCTGACCGACCGGTCGAAGGACGGTTGGCCCGTACAGACTCTCTAATTCCGCCAACCCTAAAGCTGGCTGACGCCCCAAGATGGCAAGTGTGTCACTCATATGGGGTTTAGTATAGCGTAGGGTATAATAAGCTCTAAATTGCTATGCAGAGCCGTCAAAAATTTCGCTGGAAATTACTAGTTAATATTATTACCTTTGTGGCGCTAGCGGTTCTGATCTTTGCGATTCGCCGCCAAATTGGCCAAAGCCTCGATAACTTAACCAAGATAAATGCCTTGGCGCTCCTTTTTATGATTCCAGCTCAAGTACTGGACTATTACTCGCTGGCTCATCTCTATAAAAAAATGCTATCCGTGGTCGGTTACGAAGTGCCGTTGAAAAAAGTCTATCGTATCGCCTTGGAACTCAATTTTGTCAACAATGTCTTTCCCAGCGGTGGCGTCTCAAGCTTTTCCTACTTTAGCCTGCGCACAAAATCCTTTGGGGTTACCACCGGCAAATCAACCTTGGTGCAAATGATGAAGTTTGCCCTGACGTTTATGGCCTTTCTGGTACTGTTGTTTGTGGGATTGTTTATGCTTGCTCTTGACGGACGCGCCAGCGGATTACTACTGTTGGTGGCCGGCTCACTGGTCACATTGATGGTGGTAAGCTTTCTGGGTATTAGCTACATTATTGGCAGCGAACAGCGGATCAATAGCTTCTTTACCTTTATTGCTCGTCTGCTTAACCGCTTAATTCAAGTTGTTCGTCCCAAACACCCGGAAACTATTAACGTCGAACGTGTCCGCACGGCGTTTACGGACCTACATCATAGCTACATGCTTATAAAAGGGGATTACCGTAAACTCCGAACGCCATTTTTGTATGCCATGCTGGCCAACCTAGCCGAAGTTAGTACGATTTACGTGGTCTATATTGCCTTTGGCCACTGGGTTAACCCTGGGGCTGTAATCATTGCCTACGCCGTGGCTAATTTTGCCGGCGTCATTTCGGTCTTGCCCGGTGGCGTTGGCATATACGAGGCCCTCATGACGGCGGTCTTGGTGGCAGCCGGCGTACCGGCCGGCTTGAGTATCCCGGTAACCGTTATGTACCGGGTAGTTAATATGCTTATTCAGATGCCTGTGGGCGGCTATCTTTATCATCAAACCGTCCAAGCCAGCGAAACCGTCCAGTAATCTTGCTACACTTACTACATGGATGAAGTGGTTTTTTCAGTCTCCGATTTTGTGGCGGTTTTAAATCAGACGCTTGAATATGCCTATCCATCGGTTATGATCGTTGGTGAGCTGGCCAACTTTCGGATCAGTAAAAACCGCTGGGTCTATTTTGATTTAAAAGACGAGCTGTCCAGTGTCAAGTTCTTTGGCACGGTCTATCAGCTGCCGGGACCACTTGAAGACGGCATGTTATTACAAGTCCGTGGCGCGCCACGACTGCATCCGCTGTACGGCTTTAGCATCAATATTCTGTCTATGCAACCGGTGGGTGAGGGGTCAATTAGGCGGGCCGCGCAGCTGCTAGAGGCCAAGCTCCGCGCCGAGGGCCTCTTTGAGGAGCAACGCAAACGTTCACTGCCATATCCACCATCGCGGATTGGCCTCATTACGTCGAGTGAGTCGGCCGCCTACCGTGACTTTATCAAAATCTTGAATGAACGCTGGGGAGGGGTAGCTATTGAGTTAGCCGATGTGCAGGTGCAGGGTGAGCGAGCCATCACCCAAATTGTAGCAGCTATAGAGTATTTTAATCAGACGGCTGAGCCGCCCGAGGTCTTAGTCATGACGCGCGGCGGTGGCAGTGCTGAGGATTTAGCGGCATTTAGTACCGAACAAGTTACCAGAGCGGTGGCAGCTAGCCGTATCCCAACATTGGTAGCCATTGGACACGAAATTGATCTCAGCCTGGCCGCGCTTGCCGCCGATCAGCGGGCCAGTACTCCGAGTAATGCGGCCGAACTGCTTGTCCCGAGTAAACCGGACGTTCAGCTGCAGCTGAGAAGCGCCAAACAAACGCTTGGACAACTACTTTCAGCCAGCGTATTGACGCTGCGCCACAGCCTCGATACCCGGCAACGACATTTGCACGAAGAGCTCAAGCAACTACTCCAGTATGAACACCAGCAACTAACTACCAAGCAGCAGTTACTGCGCGTGCTCAACCCCGAAGCCGTTTTGCAGCGAGGCTTTGCCGTCGTGCGCTCTGGCAAACGGGTGCTGAAGCGCGTCAAAGACTTTCAACTCGATCAGACCGTGACCATTCAGGTCGTGGATGGGACCTCGAGTGCTACAATAACTAATATTCCAAAGCCGTAATTATGGCCACCAAACCAATCAACTATCGCCAGTTAAATCAAGAGTTAGACCAAGTACTTAGTGAACTAGAAAGTGCTGACTTGGATATTGAAACGGCTCTGCAGAAGTATCAACGGGGGATGGAGATTATTCAACAACTCGAAACCTATCTTAAAATTGCCGAGAACAAAGTGACCAAGCTCAAAGCCACATGGGATAAACAGATAACCTGAAATGTCGTGGCTCCTTCTGTTTGGTATTGGCTTAGTTCTGATCTTTGGGTTTGTCATTACCATCGGTGCACCGTATTTGCCAACCCTGCAATCCCAGCAGACAGCCGCTCTGAATTTATTAGCCCTTCGTCCCGGTCAAACTTTACTTGAGCTCGGTTGTGGCGATGGACGCGTTTTGCGGCGAGCCGCTCAACAGGGACTCACGGCGATTGGGTATGAAATTAACCCGGTGCTCGTGATTGTTGCCAAGCTCATGACCTGGCAATATCGACATCAAGTACGGGTGGTTTGGGCTAATTACTGGCGAGTTAGCTGGCCCCAAGCCGATGGTATATTTGTCTTTTTACTCGATAAATATATGAAAAAACTGGATAACAAAGTTGCTCAATATGCCAAAAAACGCTCCATCAAGCTAGCCAGCTTTGCTTTTAAAATTCCCGGTCGGAAAATAACCGCCGAACGGGCCGGTGTCTATCTGTATACTTACCGCTAACAGCTGCAGATTTTTTATGCTACCATAAGCATTATGCGGAAACTTGACCAACGGGGCTCTCTAGCTATGGTTTTGACCCTGGTGCTTTGTATTCTCTTATTACTAGGTGCTGCGGGCTTTGGTTTTTGGGCGTTTGCCAGCCGGCAGGACTACAAGAATAACGTCGATGCTAAAATTAGCGCCGCGGTTGCCGTTGCTAAGAAGCAAGAAGACGGCGTCAAAGACAACGAATTTACCGAGAAAGAGAAAAATCCCCTGCGCGAGTACGTGGGGCCGGCGGCGTTCGGCAGTATTCATCTGAAATATCCTAAAACCTGGAGTGCCTTGATTGATGAAAGTGCTGGCGACAGTGTCCGTCTCAATGGTTACCTGCACCCTAATGTTATTCCTGGTTTGCAGGCTACTACGGCGTTTGCATTGCGGTTTCAGGTGAGCGCCGCGAGCTATGATCAAGAAGTACAAACCTTTCAGGCCTCCGCCCAGAGCGGCACTGTCAAAGTTAGTGCCTTTAAATTGCCCAGCGTGCCTAATTCCAGCGTCGGTGCGCGCGTTGACGGCGCTATTACGGCCCAAAAACAGGGAAGTATGGTGCTGCTGCCGCTTCGTGACCGCACACTGAAGATTTGGACCGAATCACCAGACTACAAGGGCGATTTCGATAACATTATTTTGCCCAATATGTCATTCTCGCCCTAAGCTCTTGCCGTGGCAAAACAAGTGCTATACTGAACGTAACTAAGCGAGGGAAGGCCGCTATGGGGAGTGCCAGTCATGACCGGCCAACGCGCCCAGGGACGTCTGAGCGGTTGTTATTGGCGCTGGCTGAGCAGCTCAAATTACCCTTGTTGCAAATCGCGCGGCACGCCGAACTTGGGCAAATTACCTCTGATCCGCTGGAATATATCAGTACAATTGAAACTACGGCCGGTAGCGCACTGCAGTTCATTGATAGCTACTTACTCAGTAACGAACTTTTGCAGCAACCATTGCTGCAACTCGAGCCAGTTTCTGTGGCGTCGGTACTCAATGACACCGCCCATCAGCTGGCTACCGTGGCCCGTGAGTATGAGTGCGGCCTGGAGCTACACCTGAGCGGACGCTACGAGCCAGTTATGGCTCACCGCACGGGACTGCAGGCGGCCTTACGAAGTCTCGGACAGGTGTTAATTATGGCTCAGAGCCAGCAGAATAAGCTCGAACGACCGGTCCTCAAACTAGCGGCCCATCGGAGCCGGGATGGGGTAGTCGCCGGGTTGTTTGCAGAGCTCGATGGCCTCAGTCAAAATCTTTACCAGAGGGCTCATAAGCTCTATGGCTATGCCCACCAGCCGCTGGCGAATGTCACCACTAACAACAGCGCTGGAATTTTTATTGCTGAATCCTTGCTCAGTAGTATGTCGGTCAAATTACGGGTAGCGCGGCATCAGCACCTCAGCGGCCTAGCGGCTACGTTTTTACCGACCAAACAACTCGCTCTGTTATGACCAAGCCTAAACTACTACTCATTGAGACAGATGCTCTGTTGGCACGCAGATATCGCCGATCCCTAGAAATGGCCGGTTATCGAGTCTACTGGACGGCTCAGGCGCAAACGGCCGTTGATCTTGTGGATAGCTACAAGCCACTGCTCATCATTTTGGAACTTCAACTACCAGGCCATAACGGCGTCGAATTTTTGTACGAACTACGTTCCTATCCGGAATGGCACACCCTGCCAATTATTGTGCTGAGTGGCCTAAGCGCCGAGCAGTACATGACGCCGCTAAGCATTGAGCAGCTGGGAATTGCCACGTTCCTGTACAAACCACAAACGACGCTCCGGTTGCTGAGCCAAACCGTCGAGAGGGTGCTTTCTGCTACAGTTAGGACATGAGTGCGGCCCCCCAACTGACTCTCGGCATTGTGCTGAACCGCACTGATTTTGGCGAAGCCGACCGTATTCTGACAATTCTGACCCCCACCGATGGCAAGCTGCGGCTGATGGCTAAAGGGGTCCGTCGAATCAAGAGTAAACTAGCGGGCGGTATTGAGCTATTTAGCGTGAGTGAACTCAGTTTTATGAGCGGCAAGGGGGAGATTGGTACCCTGGTATCAACTCGTTTGCAAGTGCATTTTGGCAACATTGTAAACAACATCGAGCGCACCATGTTTGGCTACGAGCTTCTTAAGCGCTTGAACCGTGTTATTGAAGATGCCGCTGGCCCAGAATACTTTGAACTCCTAAAAACGAGCCTGCAGGCCCTGAATGAGCCCGACTTATCGCTCGACATCCTCGAAGCTTGGTTTCATGCGCAATTGCTGAAGCTGGCTGGTCATCAGCCCAATCTCCGCACCGATCCTCAGGGACAGCGGCTAAGGAGTGACGAAAGTTATAATTTTGATATGGAACGAATGGCATTTACGGCCGACACATCGGGTCGCTTTCAGGCGCGTCACATTAAACTTATGCGGTTGCTGTTTGGTCTGGCGCAACCCGAACCACTGCAGCAGGTGGAGGGGATGGCCCAAGTCATGACCGCCAGCGGACAGCTCATCAACAGCCTGTTTCACGAGTTGCTTCATGTATAATGAGCGAGCTATGGCAGAGGTGTTAATACTAGTAGGTTCGGCCACATTGGGCAGCCGTTCGCTGCATTTGGGACAAGCAATTGGTACCGAGCTTGAGAAGTTAGGTACAACCACGGAAGTGATTGATTTGTTGGCATTGCAACTGCCAAGCTTTGACGTCACGACCGAGCAAACCAAAGCCTACGATGCCAAAACGCAGGCTTTCTTAGATAAATCGAAGAAAGCTAAGGCCTTTGTCTGGGTGACACCGGTCTACCATAACAGCTTTAGTAGTTTGCTGAAGATGGCGCTCGACTGGCAGCACTTTTTTATGGACGGCAAAGTTGTCGGCCTGGCCAGTCATGGTGGTGATCGTAGTCCGGCGGCCGTTGACCAGCTACTCATGCTGACTCGAGCCCAACACTTAGTGACTATCCCCACCCGGGCCTGCACAGCCAACAGTGATTACGACGATCAAAAACAGCTTATCAACGGTGAAATTAAGGAGCGCATCACTCTCCTAAGCCGGCAACTCGTCGATTTTATCAAGCGTTTCAGTAGTTAAGGTATAATCAAGGGATTATGACGTCTCTTGAAGCTATTGTTAGTTTAGCCAAACGGCGTGGCTTTGTATTTCAGGCGAGCGAAATTTACGGTGGTCTGGCTGGTTTTTGGGATTACGGACCATACGGGGTGGAGCTGGCTAAAAACCTGAAGGACTTGTGGTGGCGAGAGGTCGTACACAAGCAAGCCGAAATCTACGGCGTCGATGGGGCAATCATTCAAAATCCAAAGCTGTGGGAAGCTTCTGGCCACATTGCTGGTTTTACAGATCCGCTGGTGGACTGCACAAACTGTGGGGCGCGCCATCGGGCTGACCATTTGGCGGGAACTGATTCAACTAATCTGGAGGAGCTCAAGGAACTGTTGAAGGATAAAGCCTGCCCGGTTTGCGGCAAAAAAACGCTCACCGAACCACGCTACTACAATATGATGATGAAAACCTGGGTCGGGCCCATTGAAGACGAATCGTCAGTGGCATATTTACGCCCCGAAACAGCTGGTTCCATATTTACCAATTACGAAAACGTCCGCGAAACTACCCGGAGCAAAATTCCATTTGGAATAGCCCAAGCCGGGAAAGCTTTTCGTAATGAAATTAGCCCCCGGGACTTTATTTTTCGGGTTCGCGAGCTCGAACAAATGGAGATGCAGTATTTTATTCATCCCAGCATGCAAGATGAGCAGTACGAGCGGTGGCGGCAGTTTGCCTGGAACTTCCTGACCGAGCAGCTCGGTATCGCCGAAAGTAACTTGCAGTGGCACGAACACGATGAAAACGAGCGCGCTCACTATGCCGCGGCCGCGCACGATATTTACTACCAGTTTCCATTTGGCTTTAAAGAATTGTGGGGCACGCATAACCGAACGGATTTTGACCTCAGTAATCATGCTCAAGTTAGTGGCAAAGATTTGACGTACTTTGACGAAGCCACCCAGGAACGCTACACGCCCTATGTCATTGAATCCTCAGTGGGGGTTGGCCGGATGTTGTTGGCGGTTTTAACTGATGCTTATCAAGAAGATGAAATTAACGGTGAAAAACGCACCGTGCTAAAGCTCAAACCGGCTTTGGCGCCCATCAAAGTCGCCGTTTTTCCGCTGCTACGTAACAAACCTGAACTGGTTGAGAAAGCCAAAGCGGTGTACGGCTCGCTGAGCCAGCAGTATTTGTGCGAATTTGATGATAATGGCAACATTGGTAAGCGCTATCGCCGCCAGGATGAGATTGGGACGCCGTATTGCGTGACCATTGACTTCGACACCTTGAAGGACAATACCGTTACCATCCGCGATCGTGATACCACCGAGCAAAAACGCGTCAAGATTGACGAACTTAGTAGTGCGCTAGTCATTTGACACTTCACAGATTGACAATTTACTTCTAAAAGTGTACAATATGTTAATTACTGGAGTATTTCTATGCCTGGATTAGGCAACGAACAAGCTGTCCAACAGCTCATTGAGCAAGATATCGCTGGTGCTACCGATTTTTCCCTAATGGTAACCGGCCTCGCTGGTATACAACGGTGGATTGAGGAGCGAGTGACCGAACTAGTAGGCGATAAGGCCGATGCGTTACTGAGTGAGGTCCCAACCAGCCTCCAGGGCTATTTTGATGACATGGGTGACTACTTTAAACGGCGTTATGAGATTGCGTTGATAGGAACAGAAACGACTCCAGATAGTACATACCCAAGCTCTATTTTATCTGATGATCTTGAGCCCAACTCGGATTTTTTTGAGGGGACGCATGAGGAATTAGTGACGGCTCTTGAAAACCTGCAGGCTGCTTGGAAAGCCGATATCATTGTCGATGTCCACTCGTCTGAGCACACCTCAAAAGTCGAATTTAAAATGTATCCAAATACCCCAGAAAATCAGCAAAAATTAGCGGCTCTGGAAGAAGAATATGCCGCTTTGCCTGCGGACGAGGAAGTGGACTAATCATGGCTTTTGGGCATAAACAAGCACGCATTGAAGCATTATCACAGGAAGTGGCGGGGCGTGACACGACTATTGCTGAATTACAAGGTAAATTAGCCGTTGAGGCCGTTGTCGGTCGGGTGGCCGATGAAGTTCGGGCCCAATTAGGCCATGCCGATGAACTGGGAGCCATCGCCGAAGAAGCCGAGTCAGTGGCCTGTGTGGCGGCGACCGCCGCTGAAAAGAAGCGATTGGTTGAAGAAGAAGCCGAACGGCTACAGCGCGAAGAGTATGACCGCTGGGCAATTCCGTTTCGTGAACAACACTCTGAGGAGATTGTCCATGGTTTACGGGAGCAATTTGAAGCTGATGGCACGTTTGCACGGGTGCGCAAACAAGCTGAGGAAGACGAGCGCGATAAACTGCGAGCCAGCGTACTAGACGCCGAAAAAGCCAAAGCCGCAGAAGATTTGAGCAAAGGCAAGGGACGCGAGAAACTCCTGGGTGAGCTGCGAACAGTAGTGGCGGCTTCGGATGAAATGGCGGCTTACCGCCAGCAAGTAGCTGCCCAAAACCAAGAAGCTTGGCGCGGTG
>CAYTTW010000006.1:0-20314 GCA_964441005.1 uncultured Candidatus Saccharibacteria bacterium
CTTACCCAGAAAAATACAATTGTCATTGGTTCCCTGCTCTGTCGTCAGACCGAGTACCAATTTTGGATAGGTGGTTGGATTGCTGGCGGGCACCACGGTACACAGCACGTGACTAAACGGATAAAAGCCAGTCACAATGTCATTTAAGTTATCGTTCAGTTTTGAATCAAAGTCCCGGACAGCTTGGCTAAAACGGGTTCGGCCTTGTTGGCCGTTAAATAAAGCCAGAGCCATGATTAATAAGATGCTTGAAACGGCCAGAAAAATCATAACTTCAACAATCGTATAACCCCCACTATGGGCGCCCAATTTCATAGCTGTAGTATAGCATAAGCTTTTATGTTTATCAGATGAGGAGCCGTCGGCGGGCCCAGGCCAACACGGCTACCCCACATAAGCGCACAATAATCAACGCGACGATTAAAAATGGACCAAACGGCAGGCGACTACGACGCTGCAGCCGACCACTTACCAGCAGAGGTAAACTAACAATAACTCCCAGTAAAGAGGCGAGGAACAGAGCTAAAAAGCATAGTAGTGGGTCGCCTAGGACTAAACCAATCAAAAAGCCTAGTTTGACATCGCCACCCCCAATCCACCGACCATCGGAGATTTGAAATATAACGTAAAAGAAGCCGCCCCCCACCCCCACGCTCAGCAGCACTTGCCAGAGATTGTGCCAATTGCCTTTTAGAGCAGCCAACAGCAACACCTGTAGTATGGCCAGGGCAATGAGGCTATACATGATCCGATTTGGTAGCAGCATCCAACGCAGATCATAGATAAGTAAGGCGACAAGGCCAACCAGTAGTATCAGCCAGATTCCCAACTCTATTAGGTGAGTTCCTTGCAGCGGCCGCGCCCAGTAGATAAAGGAGAGCACGAACACAGCGGCAGTCAGGAGCTCGACAACTGGATACTGCCACGAAATTGGCTTGTTACAGTAGCGGCAACGTCCGCGCAGCCATAGCCAACTCAGAACTGGGATTAAATCGGCTACCGCTAAGGTATGGTGACAATGCGGACACATTGAACGGCCCCGCAGTATCGATAAATCTTTGTCAGTTAATTGTTTTTGACCCTTCGGCCCTCGCTTTTGCGGCCGCTCTTGTTCATGCACACGCCAAACCAGGGCGTTTACAAAACTACCCATACACAATCCAATAAACACCAACACAATTACTACAAGCATTACTAGTATCCTACCATATAAAAACAGGCCCCGGTGGAGCCTGTTTTTTAAAGCTATGAGCTTTTTAGGATTGGACGCACTGGGCAACCGCAGCTGGTTCGACGGCGAACCAAGCCACAATCTGTCGGGCCGTTCCGGCTGCGACTGCGTTACCGTTGCATGATGCACTGAAGTAAATATGATCGACATTCTCCGCGGCTGCTGGAGGTGCGGCTGGCTTCGCCGCAATATCGACGGTCGTAAATTGACCACTGGTACTAACCGAAACTGGGTTAGTCTGTGCAGCACAAGTGCCGCCTGCCGCTGTCACTTGAGTTCCCGTGGCGTTTACGCACAGAACTGCTGGTAAAACGCCATTTTGGTTAGTGGTATATTCATTTACCACACCCAAAATACTAGCGACATCATTACGCCGCTGTGTATTACGAGAGTTACGTTGCAATGCCGGCACTGCCAAGAACACAATCAGGATGATTAATCCAGCAATGGCCAGCACGATCATAACTTCGATAATCGTGAAACCTTCTTTTCGTTTTAATAAGTTTTTAAGCATCTGTAAATGCCCCCTTTACTTTGGTTATTAATGCTTATGGTTAGCATATTAGTTGTTATCTGGTGAAAATGCAATACCTTTTTACTAGCCTCCGAAACCTTTCTTACCTACAAGGCCGTAAATTGGCAATAGGATTGCGGCGACAATGGTAAGCGCCACGACGCCCAAGACAACCATCATTAAGGGCTCAATAAGGGTGGAGATGGCCTTAATTTGGTTATCAACCTCTTTTTCATAGTAGTCGGCGGTCTTTTCGAGCATGACCTGAATGGCCCCAGACTGTTCCCCGATTTTGAGCATACTGGGGACTAGAACTAAGAAGTTTGGATCATGCTCAAGCGTTTCTGAGAGCGCTTTACCACCCTTGACTTTTTCTGCCGCCTTATTCAAAGAGTGCTCAATATGGACATTATTAATGGCTTTCGCGACAATTTCCAAAATTTGCAGCAGCGGTACCCCGCTGGCAACCAGGGTTGCACCGGTGCGCGCAAAGCGAGCCATGTACATTTTCATAAACAGTGGTCCGGTTGGCCAGAGTTTCATTTTTAGTTTGTCGATAACTTGTTTGCCGCCAAAGGTACGCGCCCAACGGCTGGTTGCAAAAGTTAGAAAACCAAGCCCCAATATGACCACCCACCAATATTTAACGGTAAAGTGCGAGATGGACAGTAAAATCACTGTCACGATGGGAAGACGCGTGCCCGGCAGACCTTTATAAATTGTCTCCACTTGTGGCAGCACTTTCACAATCATAAAGCCAACAACCCCTACCATCACAAACAAGACTACTCCCGGATAGGCCAGAGCGCCTCGTACCTTACTGATAATTTCGGCATCTTTCTCTTGCTGGTTGGCAATGCGCTCCAGGGCTTTATCGAGTGTTCCAGAGGCCTCACCAGCAGCTACTAAGTTCACAAAAAGGCTGTTAAAGACACCTGGATATTGAGCTAAGGCGATAGATAGGGCCGAACCACCTTCAATATCGGTAATAATTTTGTTTATAACTCCCCGAAACGTCTTATTTTGGGTCTGCTCGGAGACCTGTCGAATGGCTTGCAGCAGCGGCAGGCCAGCATTGATCATGGTGGAGAGTTGCCGCGAAAAGATGACCTTATCTTTGGTTTTGATGCGATGCAGATACTTACCAAGCCCCTGTGAGGCTTCGCCCTTTTGCTTAATGGACAAGGGAGCTAAGCCCTCCTTATGGATTAAGTGGGCGGCCGCTTGCTCACTCTCGGCTTGTACGTCGGCGGTTACTTTTTTGCCAGTCGCCGCGTCTCGTGCCGTGTATTCAAATGTCAGCATGACTTAGCCTCGCATCATCCGATCGAGCTCTTCTATGTCAACGGCGACGTTACGAGCCTCGTCATAGCTAATGGTGCCAGCATGGATAAGTTCAACCAGAGTTTTATCCATAGACTGCATGCCATATTCGGAGCCAGTTTGAATAACAGCCTCGAGTTGATGAGACTTCCCTTCCCGAATAATGTTACGGACCGCTGGGGTGGCTACCAAAATTTCGGCCGCCGCGGTACGGCCGCCGCCAATTGACGGAATTAGTCGCTGCGAACAAATGGCCATTAGAATATTGGCCAACTGCGCTCGAATTTGGGGTTGTTGGTGCGGCGGGAAGACATCAATCATACGGTCAATACTCTGACTGGCACTGTTGGTGTGTAGGGTAGCAAAGACTAAGTGACCAGTTTCGGCAATCGTAATGGCCGCGGCAATGGTTTCCAGGTCACGCATTTCTCCAATCAGTACGACGTCCGGATCTTGTCGCAGGCTACTGCGCAATGCCGCCGAGAACGAGTAGGTATCGTAGTGAACTTCACGCTGCACGATCACTGATTTTTTAGAGGTATGCGTAAACTCAATTGGATCTTCAATGGTAATAATGTGGGCGGCGCGCTCTAAATTAATGCGATGAAGCATGGCCGCTAAGGTGGTTGATTTTCCGGATCCGGTAGGGCCGGTGACGAGCACTAGACCGCGCGGATAGTCAGCAAACTTATTGACGATCGCAGGCAACCCTAATTGCTCAATCGTCAGTAGCTCATTAGGGATGAGACGCATGGCGGAAGCCATATTGCCGCGTTCGTGAAAAGCGTTGACACGGAAACGCCCAAGATCGCCAAAGGCAAAACTAAAGTCAAACTCTTTGTCCTTCAGCAATATTTGTTTTTGGTCTTCATCCAGAATTGAAAAGATCAAAAGTTCGACGGTTTCCTCAGTGAGAACATCGGCACCTGGAACTGGTGTCAAGGCTCCATCGACGCGCAGCATTGGCGGCAAACCGACCTGCAAGTGAAGGTCAGAAGCTTTGCGCTTAATGACTTCTTCGAGTAAGATTTCGATTCGAGGTTGTCCAGAAGTACTCATGTATGTGTTTGTCCTTTAGGCATTATCTACGGCTGCGACGCGATTCACTTCATTGATAGTGGTTATGCCAGCTATGGCTTTCAGATAACCGTCCTCGCGCATGTTTATCATGCCTTGGTTCTCCTGGGCAGCTTTTTGGATTACGGTACTGGTAGATCGTTTGAGGATGAGATCCTGAATATCTTCGGTTACCTCAAAGACCTCGTACAATCCCATCCGGCCTTTATACCCACCGGGAGTATCGGGACTTTCCTTGCCCTTGTACAAAGTATAAGCGTTTTGGTTAGCCAGTGGCAAGGTTTTATAGCCTAAATCTTCGGTAGCACGAGCCATGTCGGCATCATCAGCGGGAAGCAAGTGACCAACAGTTTGGTGGATAGCTTCGGTTTCAGCCTTGTTCGAATCGTAACTCTCCTTCTCTTCGCTAATCCGACGTACCAAACGCTGGCCAATGACCGTGTGCACCGTTGAGGCGATGAGAAACGGTTCAATGCCCATATCGAGTAAACGTGGCAAAATGCCAGCTGCTGAATTGGTGTGCAGCGTGGAGAAAACTAAATGCCCCGTTAGCGCGGCTTGCACCGCCAACGTGGCCGTTTCCTTATCACGAATCTCCCCAACCATCACCACATCGGGGTCTTGACGCAGAATCGAACGGAGCCCTGAGGCAAACGTCAAACCAACTTCAGAATTAACCTGAATTTGGTTAATGCCATCCATCTTGTACTCGACTGGGTCTTCGAGTGTCACAATGTTGATGGCGTCGTTTTTGATTTCCTGGATCAATGCGTAGAGCGAGGTCGACTTACCTGAACCGGTTGGTCCACTGGTTAGGATCATACCGTTGGGCCGTGTTAGCCCTTTGCGAATAGTGCGGAGCGCCCGGCCATAGTACCCCATGGCCTCGAGCTTGAGACTAGTGCCCGTTTTGTCGAGCAAACGAATAACCACTTGCTCGCCCCAGACCACCGGCGAAATAGCAATACGCAAGTCAATTGGTCGGGTATCGACAACAATCGTGAACTGCCCATCCTGGGGGATGCGGTGCTCGTCAATCTTTAGATTCGATAAAATTTTAATCCGTGAAATTAAAGCTGCTTCAACACTTTTGGGCAGTTTCATTATTTCGCGCAGTACCCCGTCAATTCGGCAACGAATTTTGATTTCTTTTTCAAGTGCTTCAATGTGCACGTCGCTGGCACGATTGCGGGCCGCAAATTCCAAAATGGTTGTTAGGGCTTTGCTAATCGGTGAATCTTCAACCAGGTTTTTAATATTTTTCTCATTGGTCAATTGTGAGGTTTTATTCTTGCTTTGATTCTCAGCCGTTTCTGGCCCAATTCTCAACCCAGTTTCTGCAAGGGCGCCTACCATTTCTTGGCGGTTTAGGCTGGTAGCATATTGTTTCAGAACTTTACGGATACCCTCTTCGCTGGCGGCATACACCTTAACCTGTCGACCGATTTTATTAGCCAAAAAGTCCACGGCTTGGACATTATCGGCATCAAGCATGGCCACCACTAAACGATGTTGCAT
The DNA here is from genome assembly GCA_964441005.1 of uncultured Candidatus Saccharibacteria bacterium. Taxonomy (GTDB): domain Bacteria; phylum Patescibacteriota; class Saccharimonadia; order Saccharimonadales; family CAYTTW01; genus CAYTTW01. The sequence goes on from CAYTTW010000006.1 coordinate 5,664, forward strand.
CTCGCCTAAGGGCACCGCCATGTAGCGTTCGGCAATTTCTTTCGGAAGCAGCTCTAAAGCACTTGGGTCAATTTGGGCATCACTGAGATTGACGTATGGAACTTTGGTAACATCGGCGACTGTTTTGGTCAATATTTCATTAGAAATCTGGCCATCGCTCACCAACAAGCTCAAGATTGGCGCACTATCACGTTCGGCCTTGTTCTTCAGCTGTGTCAGCTTGTCGCTGGTAAGCAGTCCTTTTTGCACCAGGACATCTTCAACCTGCTTTTGAGTGGTTGCAGACAGAACGCTCATGAGTTAAATCCCAGCTTATCACTGGCCATTGAATGGCGCTGGATTATTATTACCACCAATCGTAATGAGCTTCGTGGGGTTATTAGAGTCCTGATTAAAGTACTTTTTAAACTCTTTATTATCGAGCGATGGAAAATCAGCCGTAATGGCATCAACTACCTTAACTTGTTGGTGACGATTTTTAGGCGACACGATTAAGGCTTTGGAGATAAAGAAAGACAGAAAGCTACTGACAATGACGGCAACGACGATGAGGAGAATATCTTTTTGCTTCATTTACTTGATGTCCTTGGTTGTCACTTTAAATGTTTTTTCGGGTTGATAGTAGGTTTTGGCACTTAACTGTAGATGCATCTCAGCGTCTGAGCCACTAAATTCGACACTCAAGATACTGATTGGCCGAATCGAATGATCGAAGGTTTTTATCAAATCCTGTACCGACGAATAATTACCCTGAATAGTTAGTTGAAACGGTATTTCAAGTGGCTGTGGAGTAGCACTGCCATCATTTGCTTGCTGCGCCACCTGATCGTCAGTACCGGCAAAGTCGCTAACTTTAAAATTTTTGCCCGTCAGAATTTTTTCGATACTGGTGGCCAAGGCCGGAAAATCGTATTTGCTGGGAAGCGCGTCAAGAACCAAACGAGCGTTGTCGCCATCGCGATCCCCACCTCCTGTGCTCGAGCCAGCAATCGCATTCTCGGGAGCGCTCACAAACGCTTGGTATGAACTGGTCAGACTTTGGGTAGCCTTTAGATCGGCATTGAGCTGTTTTTTGGTTTTTTCATTAGCGGCAATTACTCGTGATAGGTAGCCACGCTGATTGAGTAAAGCTTGGCATGAAACGATCGAAAAAACCGTGACAAAGGCCACGCCGGCAATCACCGCTACCATCGTGGCATTGGCTTTATCAATCTGTAAATGCTTGGCTGAAAATTTAACTCTCGGCATAGTTAGGGCTTCTTATTATCATTATTAGATTGGAATAAAGCGGAAGGTTTTTCAATCTCAGAACGAGTCGTAATTTTATGAGGCACATTGAGTGTAGCTGTGTTACTACTGTCAAAAATAGCTGGATCGAAACTGAAGGTGATACTAAAGGTAATTCCCTTATCGGAGCGGGCAAAGGAGGAGAGGACAACGCTACTAAAGGCTGGTTTATCGGCGTCCTGGGGGGTAGCCTTGAAGGTCGTAAATTTGAGAGTATCCACAAAGGTGTTGACTGTGGCTAAGCTATCAGTGCTGCCTGAGGTGTTGACACTATTGGCTCCTAGGTCAACGCCAAATCTGGAATAGTTGACCTGTGCAGGTGTAATTTGCCCAATGTAGTTAAAAAGCCGTGTGACCGCCGGTTTTTTGTCGTGTAGTGCTGGTAAACTGGCTAATTGGTTTTGAATTGTCAGAATCTTATTGAGGTCAGGTGTATTTTGCAGCTGTGAACTCAACTTATTAATATCACGGTCAAGGTCCTTCAAGTGGCTTTTCTGGAGAACATCCACAACTACAAACAGGCCGATCATTGACGCCAAAGAGACACTCGCTAGAATGGTGGAAATAATCAAGACGAGCCGCTTGCTTCGTTTGGCTTTCAGGTAGGCAATTTTGACGTCGGGTAATAAGTTAAGCTGAATCATTCGTTTCTCTCCGCCAGGCCCACCGCCACACCAAAATGATTGGAGAGCGCCAATAGTTCATTTTGTTGCGCTGCCGGGAAGACTACATTGCGCCAGGCATTACCTATTTCCACATTAATGCCAAACTTATTGGCGATATGGAGCGGAAACTCGGGCAGTGCCGAAGCCCCACCAGTCACTATAATACGGTCGAGCTTGTTACTGGTGTAGCGGGTTTGGAAAAACTTAATCGATTTGTCTATCTCGGTAATCAGGATGTCGATGGCCCCAATAATGGCATGGTACACCTGCCCTTCGAGTTTTTCTTTACTGAGCCCAAACTTGTAGACAAACTGGTGAGCCTGCTTTTCATCAATGTTGAGGTTTTGCATGGCCGCCCGCAGTATGGCTTCATTGCCGGTTGGAATAGAGCGAATAAGGCGCGGTGCACCGTTCATAGTAACGATCAAGTCAGTGGCCTTACTACCAATATCGAGAATCATCTGTGGCAGAGTGACATTGGTCGGGATAACTGCCCTTGTGAGCGCCATGCTGTCTGGCTCAAAGGCAATGACGTTCAAGCCAATTGACTCTAGTAAATCAAGCCGCTTCTCAATAAATTCATTGCCGACACTGGAAATCAGGACCTCAACCTTGGTTTTGTCCTTGGGTGAATCACCGAGCAAGGTCCAATCAATTTTGGATTCGGCCACTGGAGTTGGAATCAGGGCGTCGGCTTGGTATTTAATAGTTTTGCCCAGTTCGGCCGGCGACAAGCGTTCCATATCAATCACGGCTGTAAAGACTTTTTGTGATGGAATACCGGCAGCTACATTGCGAGTCATGATCCCCGTCTGATCAAGCAACTCCCGTAGAGCCTGAGCCACCTTTTGTTGATCAGCCTTCGAATCACTGAGAGCCACTTTGGCATCAAGCGGCACGTAGCCATAGCGAGATAAGGCCTTACTAGCGCCACTGCCGTGGAGTTCGACAACGCGAATAGCAGTGGTACCAAGGTCTAAACCAAAGAAATCAGAAACGCCGCTTAAGATGCTCATGCTTAGGCAGATTATATCATAAGCATTTTAGAAGTTTCTATTGATTTATAAGATGCATGTGACCTAGAAGACAGGTGCCAAGCCTGAGACCGAGTTCCAGTTGTAGCTAGCGGCGCTAGAAGGCTTGAGCACGGGGTGACTCATGTAGATTTCGGGGCTAAAGTCGAAGACTTCGGCGGCTTGGCTGCCGGTTCGACCATCAGCCGGTGTTGCTTGATTGATTGTGCCATGTGTACGCAGTAATTTAACCGTCTTGGCTATAAATGCGCCGTGGACAGTCAACTGATTGTCACAATCGGCAAACAAAGTAGCGTCAGGAATTTGACTACCGTCAGTACTTTTGCGGCAAGTATAAATTTCGCCTTTGGCACCACTAGACGGCTGTGCAATATATAGCCCATCCAGCGTCGAGACAGTACTACTAATGTAAATGTTGCCCTTCACAATTAAGGTAAAGGCTGGAATTTGATCGGTCGTCGCCCAGCCTGGCCCATAGGTAATGTCACCCTTTATGAAGACGTCGCCATTCACGAAAACAGTATGGTGTTTGGTAAAGTTACCAGCGCTCTGTGGCATATAGAGCGTGGCACCAGGCAGCATGTTGTAGAGGGATTGGCCCGGATCGGCAACACTAGCAAGATTAACGGCTGTACCATTAGGCACGCTGTTGTTTACACTGATACCCGTATCTTGGGTGGTTCCAAAGTAATCTGGCATACAGCGGGCACTATCCGTACCTAAGTTGCCACCGTAGCCCGCGACGCCACTATTAGCCAACGTCAGACCAATTGGCGCTTTTGGTGGACTCCCCCGCTGTGAGGCACTGGCAAAGCCATCGCTTGGCGCCCCACCGCCAATGACTCCAATCGCCATGGCGGCATACTCAACCGATGAACCACCGCCGTACGTTGCGAGATCGCCATTAATATAGGCATGTATTTGGGCATTGGCAGCCGTTGATTGCGTGCAGCTTGCACCACTAGTAAAGCCGCTACCTACCTGCACATCATTACCAAAGCTTTTTAGGTATGGATGGTTGGCAACAACAATATCGACTGGTGGACAAGGATTTGGGGCCATGCCGACGCCGGAAACATACATCGTTTCAGTGTAGATACCCGCCGGCTGTCCCGGCTGGACCGGGCTATCCCAAACTGTGGTTGGGTTCGTGTAGGTGTATGGAGCGCTCGGATTGCTGTAGAAGCCAGTAATAGTCATGGGATTGGTTGCTGAATTAGGCGTCACCCCTTTTGAGCCACCACTATAGGTAAAGCTAAATCGAATCTTAAAGCTTTCACCAGGCTGAGGCGAGGGTGAAAACACATTACCAGTCCCGGGATCAATCGCTTGAATATTGCCACAGGTGGCGTGAGCACATGGCCCGGCCGCGACAGTATTGGTGAAGGCATCGCGTCCATCTTTGACGCCCGCCGGATCTACCCCAATGATTTTTACCTGGAAATTGTGCGAGGTGAAATCCTTCCAAGGACTGAGAGCATTGGTGAAATCAAAGGCATGAGTCGTGCCATTGGTCAGCCGTTGGATTGATGGATTCCCGCCGCTACCGTCCATCAATGTGCCGTCGACCACGAGGATGACGGTTAAAGGATCACCATAATCATAATCACTATCTACGGCCGTACCACTGAGACTATCGCAGTCATGACTAGTAATGCTGCCTGTTGGCAGGTGCTGACAGGCTGGGCGAAAGCCACTCCCAGGCAAGGTGACGTCTATGCCGTCTGGGCTACCACTGTCGTTAACGCCCACGGCAATCGCCGTAAACGTATGGTTATTCGTATCATCATAGGCAGTATCATCTATGGCCCAGAGATGTCCACTATGAGGATATGAAGGATTACTAGGGACAGTTCCGTTAGCCGTGGTTGGTGAGCCGGGCATGGGATTGCCATCGACAAACACCTTGACCTGAAGGGCTGCGCCATTGTCTGGATCTTCGGCCCACCCCATTATGGCAGCACCACCACAAGGGAAACCCACTGAACCGGTCGGTGGATGCTCACAAGCTCCAAAAGTACCGCTGCCCGAAACGGTTGTAGCACCTGGGCTACCGTCGGACTTCACGCCAGTTGTAGAGAAAGCCACCGTGTGCCCATTTGTATCTTTATAACTTGCCATATTGACCACGTAGCTACGTGTCGCCTGAGCCGTCTGAGCCACCCCGTCAATTGTGTAATTAATGGTTGGCGTGCCTGGGTCAGAGTCGTTCACTGTAATCGTAAAGGTCCCGGCACTACAGTTAGCTGAACCACTAATGGTTGGCGCGCTATCGGTTGGTGGTGCAATGACGTGCACCAGAATACGGCTATCGCCAGTGCCCGGGCTACAATCAGTCCAATTCGTGTTGCTCCAAGGGTTATTGAATAAGGTATGTGGCGAACTGACGCCAACAATGTTACCGGAGCACCCTGGTCCACCGGGATCTGGATTATTCCAAGCATTTACAACTACCCAGTAATCACCGGCCGCTGGAAAATCGTAACTGGCGGTATCGGCACAGGTAGCGGCACTACCACACCCTTTGCCAGAAGCTGGGGTGCCACTCCCAATATACGTCCAATTTTCACTACTTGTAGGTGACACATAGGCTGCAATTCCGGCTAGACCGTCTGGACTATTGGCATTAGCATTTGCACTATAAGACTGGGCACCCGACCCAAGCGTAAGTGAAGCACTTCCACTAATACTGGCGGTCGGCCGTCCTGGGGGTGGTATTGGGTCGTATGTAAAGTCATACCCGCTGTCGGTACCGGGGCGGTCACACCCCCCGGAAGAAAAGTTACCAGACCACTGTTGTTCATACGTATCAGGATTAGCAATAGAACAGGGATAGCTTTGGCCAGACGGATTCTCGCGCAAATTATTGTATCCGGCCGGCGGTGTGTCCTTGAAGCCACCGGCATCAGTGAGGCGGATACAAAACGCTGTTGCATTAGGCTCTGTAAAATAGAAGTAGCCATCGCCGCCGGTTGCAGTCTGATGATGGCAGTCCCAAACACTCTGCCCTCCAAACACATGATTAGAATCAGTAGAATCATATACGCGTCCCGATATTTGCCCAGCTGTATCCACAGAGACATTAATAGTCATGGTGACATTTTGGGCGACACAGGGGTTAAAATCATCAGCCGATGTACTTGCTTCGGTGCCGCCCACACATATATAAGTGCCATTGCTAAAGTGGTTAATAAGTTTTGCCGAAAAGGTTACCGTGTAGGTGCCGTTATGAAAGCCACCGGGCGAATTTAAACTAAAGAAGAGTGCACCTTGAGCGGTAAAGCCTGGCGAGTCGTTAAATCCATTAAGATCAAGACGATCCCCGGCCGAAACTCCGGATACAGAGACTCCTGTGGGGCCGGTGGCACTAAAACCCTCAACTCGGGCGTGGTTATCATCCGTCCACCCACTTTGTTTCGGTACCCCGCAGCATGGGGAGTTATGCGACCAACCGATAGTCCCAATATTGCGCCAGCCCAGAGCAATAGAAGGTTGTGTGGCGTTCGTGATATCGATAGTGGTTTTTGAGGCATCGCTATCCTGTGCTAGCCATGGGGTATAGGTAGGCGTCTCGTTGTTCGTATCAGCGCACACTTGGTCTTGGCGCACTGATGCAGGTATGTTGCCCGGATCGGGTGATAGTGTTAGGCTACAAGCCGCGTGTGCTTTAGCCGAGCCTAACACCATTGACAGGATCATCCACAGGACCGTTAGTGCCCCTAGCTTGATGGCCAGTCGTAGTGGGTTGGTAGAGCCAAGTAGGAAAATAGGGTAACTGCTGGACTTCATGGTTTTTGCCCCGATAGTATTTTGGAGTTTCGCTTAAGTTCGTCCTGGAATTTTTGCTCGTAAGCCAACTGTTTATGAAGGCTATCGAGGGTTGGTACAGGGTGAAAGAGAGGGCTAAAGCCCTTTTTGGAGTCATATATTTTATCCACCATGGCTACATATGTTTGGGCCTGTTTAAGATCGCCTTTGTACATATAATAAGCAGTTACGATATAAAGACAATTGACATCTTTATCAAAGCGCTTAGTTTGTTCGACTTTTTTGGCAATCGGTTCCAAGTCAGCCACTTTAGATTCATTCAATTTTGGTGCAGCTTCTCTGATAACCTGATCGCTACAAACGCGATTAGCCTGTTGAATGACGTGCTCGATCTGTGCTTTAAAATCAGCCACGCTCATGGTCTTGCCAAGAACTGGACTGAATTTGTCATTTGGATGCAGCTTCTCTAGTTTATCTAAGAAGAGCGTGGCATTTTTGGAGTCATTTGTCGAAATATAATACTGAACAACCACATACAGACAATTGGGATCATGATCATAATGTCGCAGCTTTTGGATTTTCGCTGTGATTTGTTTGAGTTGCCCTTGCCCAGTAGGCCCACTAGCGGTTGCAGCTTCCTTCAGCAAATGACTATTGGTATTGGTAGTGCAGGCAGTGGCTACTTGATTGGGTGCAAGGCGTGAGCGCTGGATCACAATCCCCGTCACCACTCCCCCGCCAACTAACACGGCGAGCAAAGCTACTATCCAAACCAATTTATGCTTTCCAAGTTTTGGTGAATTTTCGGTAACTGTTGCTACAGGAGCACTAACATCCTCGGGCTTTGCATCGCTCATCTTAGTGGCAGTATAGCAAAACACAAGCGTCTTTGTACAAAAAGTTGGCGCCGAACTACCACCCTATTTCAGTTGATCAACAATTTTCTGCAGTCGTGGCACTTCTTCTTTGGCTAGCGGTGTATTTTGAGGTTTTAGCAAATCAATGGCTTTTTGATAGTAGACCTTGGCGTTGGCATTATCCTTTAGTTGTTGATAGACCTGGGCAATACTTTCCGCCAGGTCATAGCGCAGCCCGTACTTTTGCTCAACCTGTTGATAGTCATTCAAGGCCTCCTTGTAATTGCCAGCCTGGTAGGCAATATTGGCCTGGGCGAGTAGCTGGGCTTGCGGATCAGTATTGGCAATCTTGGCTTGCTCTTTAGCAGTGGCAAAATCTTCGCGTCCCATAGCATCAGCCAGTTTGGCTACTGCTTGCTTGTGTTGGTTTGACTTTGAACTGGTCTGGATATTCTTATGGTTGATATGCTGTTTCCCTACAGCGTAAGCACCGACAAGTACGCCAACCACCACTACAATCATTAACAGGCTCACTAGTGCCGATCTATAAACTCTCAGTTTAGTCATGTCGCCTTTTGTTGCTTATGTTAAGCCGTATTGTAGCCGAGTCAGCAGCGAGCGACAATAGATGCCTACCATACACCTATCGTTGGCAGCGCGAAGACCTAGACCAACACGCTTATGGATGTATTGACTAATTAAAGCTTTTATGCTAATATAAGTCCTTCTTATGAATCAGCCAAATATCCCTTCTAACCCTAACTGGGTACGCCGCGCCGTGTTGGCAAGCGCCTTAACGGCCGGCGCTTTGCTGATGGGTAATGCTCACTCTAGCCAGCCTCAGCCTCCTGAAGCCACCGCTACCGCCACCGCGCCGGGAGCTACCCCTGAAATAGCCGATCAACCAACCCCCTTCCCCACAGATTCTGTTCCCGCTCTTACCCAAACAACCGGCTCAGAACCCACTGCCGAGACCGAACCAACACTCACTCCTCCCCGAGTTGAAATTGGTACCGCCCTGGAGGTAACGGCGCCTACTACAACTCACGATAAGCCAACCGTCACTAAATCTACCGAGCAACCTACTGAAGAGGTAACAACTCAGCCCACTGCTGAGCAGTCCCCGCTGCAAACCCCCGAAGATAACCCTGACGCACGTGTCTATATTGAACCAGAGCAAGGTGAAACCACTCGCCTCCCCCTCTACCCTGATATCCCACCAATCGAAACCGCTCCACCCTTGCAAACGCTAGAAAAACCCAGTCTCCCTCCAGAAGTCGCCAAACTAATGGCCTCTGAAACGGTCAATATTGCCGGCTGTAGTGGCTTTTTGGTGCGTAACACCGAGGGTAAGCCGATTGGTGCACTTACTGCCGAGCACTGTGGCTGGCGCGATATTAATAGTCGGCGCCTCACTGGCAGCGACGGGCTAACTTACATCGTGCGCTATGGCAGTGTCGAAGCTAAAGTCGGCGATGTAACGGCAGACCTGCAACCAGTTGGCGCTATTACCAAAGTGCTGGCTCAGCCAAGTGGCGATAAATCACGCGACACGGCGTTTGTGGCGTTTGGTGACCACACCATCGAGGAAGTGCTGGCCAATTATCAACACCTCAGCGAAGCCGAAATTGCCCAGCTCAAGCTCGGTGACACGATGTTTCTGTCTGGCTGGCCGGCTGCGCAGCCCAAGCACCCTGAGTACTTGAACGAGGAGCGGCAAAGTTTTGCCCTCAAGGTCTTGGGTACCGAAACAATTACTTTGACAAGCGGTGAAACCATTCAAATGGTGACGGCCGTGCTGCCGCGTAACGATAATCAAACGCAATGTAGTTTTGGGGACAGTGGTGGTGAAGGTTTTGTGCTCACCACGACAACTGGCCCTGACGGTACCGAGCAAACTGTGGCTCGATCGGTCGGCACTCTAGCTGGCTTTGACGACTTTGACGGCCTGACCTACCGCACCAAAGAGCTTGGCGAGAGTATTCGTACGTATTATCAAAATAAGTTTCACGTTGATCTCAGCGATTACACCAGTGTGTGTATGTTTGCCTACCAAGTTACGCCCCCAGCAGAAGGTGGGGTGACCCTGCATTTGGTTAATAGCTATAGTGATGTGCCAGGCTACACAGAAGCGGTTCAGAGCCAAGTCAGCCACGAATTTCTGGCGGCGGATGCCAGGCGCGACATCATTGATGGGCTGGTTAAAGTAACTTTACTGGACCAGTCCGACAATCCGTCACCACATTTCTGGCTGGATCGTCCAGCGATTGTCGAAGACCCGGTATCGGGGCAACTATTGCTGGTCGGTTACTCTCCTAAGTCGGCTGACCAGCTAAACATTATTAGCCTGGAGCACGCCTTTATGGATATTTATGGCCGTACCCCGGACGCGAAAGCCAGCGTTATTCAATCTACCGGCAAATTGGTCCAAGCAACTGACAAGACTGGACAGACCCTCAATGCCTTTGAAGATGATAAAGGCTTGGTCTTTGGACAGAACGTTTCAGAACCAACCAGCTTGAGCAATCCGTTTACTATTTACCAGGACAAGTCTGGCCAGTGGGTTACCGAAGAGATGCAAGTGGGTGTCAACAAAGGCGGTGGTAAAGGTGGTGGCGACGGCGTCACGCTGAAATAGGTTTCAGTTAAGTTGCCGGTCTCAGGTCTTCACCTTCGACTTGATCTGGTAAATCAACACTAGCCTCATCATCGGTTCCACCATTGTACTGGCCCGTCGGATCCATGCCCGTATCAGTAAACGGGGCGTCCTTTTGAACTCTGTTCCCAAGCTCGTCAGGAGGTGAAAACGGTGGATCATGATCCTGCGGCAGCTTCTGGTGGTCTTTCATTTCCTCAATCGGATTAACATCATTGGGGTCATTGCTCAAAAACTGATCATCAGCCATATCTGTCTCCTTTCAACCGAGCTAGTGTAGCCTGCCTATACGGCGTAAGCTGTTAGAAATTAGGCAGTTTCTGGGTCTGGAATGTTAAAGCGGCGGCGCAAACTAGTTAGCCTTTTTTGAAAAACGTACTCCACATTAAAACCATGGCACTGCGAGGCAAGTAGCCCGCTGTACAGTAAAAGACGGCCAGCCTTTCTGGCAACGAGTGATTGCTCGGCTTGAGCGGCTTCCCTGTCTTTGGGGTGTGCTAACAACTGAAAGTTGCGGGCCAGGGTTGCTGAAGCTTCTATCCAGGCCGCATGATATGATTGCAGCCCACTTAAATTGGTGTTCCACAGGTGTTGCAGCCTGCTTGTATCGTCGCCGGTGGGAATTAAATCAACCGCACTGCTCGTTGTCCACCGAGCCAATCGCAGGGCATATTGCACAGCGTCGGGTGCAATGGCCTCACGGACCTCGGCCGGATCACGAAAGTTCTTGCCAGTAATATCTTGTGATAAGTGGTCGTGAACATGCCGAACATTAACCTCTAAACCTTGCCCCTCATGTTCCCATCCTCCTTGATCAACGTCATAAACGCGCAGCTGCGCGTCCATACTCACCAATTGCTCAGCTTCAATCATGCCAACCTCCCTATTGGTAGCTCGATTATAACACCGTTACCGCGCAAGAATGTCTAAGCAAAGAAGCTAACAGACCCATTTCCTACCGGGCTTAAGCGGCCGGCTTATACTCATAATTGCCACGGATTTTTTTGGCGACGCGTACGACACCGTTCAAAACTTGTTCCATGATCTGATCAACGGCTTCGGGCACAATGTTCTCGCCATCACGATGGCGATTATTGAAGTTTAGAATATCTGCTACTAGTTTTTTAAGTTCCACAACTCCACTTACGGCAGAGCCTAGCTCATGGCTATACTCATATGGATCATGCTTTTCTTTTAAATAGGCCTGGAGGGTAGCTAAACGATCTTCCGCAGCAGTTTGCGGCTCATCAACCAGGTAGGCTAACAAATCCATATAATTATCAGCGTCTGTTAAGTGATCAATTTCAGTTATGCCATCGGTATGCCATCCGCTCCCTCGGGCATAGCTAGCGTAAGGATTCTCCTTACCTTCTTCAAAAACTGAAAGATATAGCACTTTATCATTCACTTCGCCGGCATGGTATTGTTTGCGTCTCGCCTGCTCGTGTATGGTTGCTTCAGTTATAAGATCTTGGATTTCGCGGGGGTAGAGGGCTGAATTGCCTAAATGTTTGGCGGCATAATCGTGGCTGTTCCAAGTGGTTACGCCTTTTTCCCATATATCACCACTACCATCTTGTTGGGCTTTTATGACAGGTGCATCTTTCATAATAGGCCACTGATGATGCCGGATGAGTTCAACCCACAGATCGTTGTTTTCAGCATTCTTTAAGCCTTCTTCGGGATGTGGCGGTATGGTTGGTTTTGCTATGCGCATACCTTCACCTTTCAGGACTGTGTCATTCAATCGCTCATGAATACGATGTACCGTGTCAAGCGTGGCTGTTTCTAGCTTTACTGCACCAGGCGTGGTTGCTTCTGGATCCGGCACAATTCGAAAACCATAGACCAATGCTAACCAGCCTTTGTTGGCTGGGCCCTCAACTTGTTCAGACTGATCGACACTTCCCCACTTATCACGAGCATATTCTAAACCAAAAATGGGTTCGTGGGCCCGTAGTGGTTCTTGCCATAAAGCCGGATCACTAAACTCTCCAGCAATTAACCTATCTATCTCATTAAGCGGACGGCCTGGCTCTTTTACAGCCTCCATTACGGCAACACCACCAAGATCGGTTGCAGATTCAGGCTGTTCCGACGTAGTAGGTGGTAATAGATGGTCTGGTCTTAATTCTGTCATATGTCTATTTTAATTCTTTTCTAATGACTAGAATAGCATACTTTTGCTTTTTTAGCAAGTTGTTTACCAGTAATACTACTTGCCGGTTAGCATGACGGTTTCAAACCAAGCGTCAGCTGATTCTCTAAAGGTGTCTATGTTCACCTTACCCGTTTCATCCATGTGCTGAGAGGGATCAGGATGTTTTGGCATAAACCGCCCGGGTGCGGCCGTATATAGAGTCTTGCCTTTTGGTCCTGGTCCAAAGACCATAAACAACTCTGTAGTGTCTCGTTTGGGAGTATCTACAGTTGGAACAATAACGCTACCGCGGACTAAAGCAAACTTTATTTTGGCGTCAGGATGATCTTGTTTGTAGCTCTCTACAAAAGCCGCTTTAGTGTCGGCATCACCTTCGAGGTTCAATATAGATACGCCTTCTTGTAGTTGACTTGCGGCTTGAACATCACTTTCCGATAAGGCACCGTCGGCAACAAGTTCGCTCATGCTGGCGACGCCTTCTTTGCCCATTTTCTTGCCGGTATCGATGGCAAAAGCGCTAACTTCGCTTTGAGTTGCGGCTACATCTGGCGGAATCTTCGGAGCAATATCTGTAAATAATGCATCAAGGGTATCATAGTCAAATTTGCTGCCGGCTTCAGTGCCATCAATGTGCAAACTTTTAATATGAGCAGCATCAGCAATGCTAACGCTCAAAGCATCGCCAGTAGGCGCTTTAAAAGCAAAAACCGGCTCAGCAGCATCCACGCCATCTATTTTTGAGCCATCAGGCATACTAACGGTCACTTCTAAAGGTGGCTTCCAGGGTTTAGTCTCGTCAAATTTAGTGACTTCTGCAGACGAAAAAGCAGCCAGTTGCGGATTAACCGTTTCAAACTGCAGATTTTGCTGAGCTGTTACTTCTGTACCTAATTGTTCTGCCATAATTTTGATTTAAGATTTGATGTATACATCATAGCATACTTTTGCTTTTTTTGCAAGTTAGTCCATCTGGTACAATAACTGTCATGAGTTTATCAATTGGGATTGTCGGGCTGCCGAATGTTGGCAAGTCTACCCTCTTTAATGCCTTGACCAATAACAACATCCTGGCAGCTAATTACCCATTTGCGACGATTGAGCCGAATACTGGCATCGTACCCATTCCGGATGAACGACTTCTAAAGCTCAGTGAGCTATATGGTAACGCACCGATCAAACCAGCTACGGTCACATTCGTTGATATCGCCGGTTTGGTAGCTGGTGCGAGCAAAGGTGAAGGCCTCGGCAATCAATTCTTGAGTCACATTCGTTCCACCAATGCGATTGTCCATATTGTGCGAGCCTTTGCTGACCCAAATGTCCAGCACGTTGATAATGAACATGATCCTGAAAAAGATATAGATGTTATTAATACCGAGCTCATTCTAGCTGACTTACAGACGTTAGAGCGGCGCTTGCCGCAGCTTGAAAAAGAAGCCAAAGCCAACCCTAAGCTTCAGCCACTGTTTCAGACGTATCAAAAAGTACATGCCGCCCTGAATGATGGCCGGCTCGTCTCTGCTCTCACCGAGATTGACCCCGAGCACATTGCTGATTTGCAGCTGATCACGGCCAAACCAGTGATTTACCTATTTAACGTAGATGAAGTTACCTTGAACGATAGCACCAAACAGCAAGTATTAGCCCAGCTGGTGGCACCCGCTAAGGTCTTATTCGTTAACGCTAAACTGGAAGCCGAACTCAACGGACTAGATGAGACCGATCGCCAAGAATTGCTAGAAAGCTACGGGCAAAAGGAATCGGGGCTCATTCAGCTAATCCACGCAGCTTACGACACGCTGGGCCTGCAAAGTTATCTGACGGCTGGTGAGAAAGAAGTACGCGCCTGGACAATTCCCAAGGGCGCTACTGCTCCGCAGGCCGCTGGCGTCATCCACGGCGATTTTGAGCGCGGCTTTATTGCGGCGGAAGTAGTTAGCTACCCCGATCTTATTGCCGCCGGTTCCCTAGCCAATGCTCGGGCTCAAGGCCAAGTTCGCACCGAGGGTAAGACCTACGTCATGCAGCCTGACGATGTCGTTGAGTTTCGGTTTAACGTTTAAATTACTCGATGCCTGAAGTATCAGGCGTTCTGGGAATTTCTTTGTGCTCCACAAGTAACGCAACCTCAGATCCTCGCTCAGTAGAAGTTGAATCAACTCTGTGCCAGGTAGGATTTTGGCCAGATACTCTAAAAACAACCGTGTCATTATCCTTTACATA
>CAYTTW010000006.1:20324-22963 GCA_964441005.1 uncultured Candidatus Saccharibacteria bacterium
CGTGTACTTGAGGATCCATCAAATTAGGATCAGTTAAATTTTGAGCGTCGAGAGCTCGTAAACCAACTGGATTACGCTCATTAATACCTGAATCTTTCACCCCTGGACCAGCATTGGCTAATCGAACTCGGGCAGTGCCATTATGCGTCATATGTACATGATATTTTTCTGGTTCATCAGATGGTGCACTATCGGCATGTAGACCACTATCACTACCAGCACCAGGACTTGAATTCATATTAATACGTGATCCCACTTCGTAGGATTTGTGAGCTGTTGCTTCAGCGGCTGTAATGGCCTTTTGCAGCATCTCATCAGTATCCAAGCCGCCGGCCCGAATGACAAAACCGGGGATTTCATGGGCCCGCATACGTGCAAATCGTTCCTGCACCTCAGCTGCGGTATGAGCCTCGTGCATGGGGACTTCTTGGATTGGGGTAATTTGAGCTGTTGCTTCTGCCATATTTGTTTTTAGTTAGCAATACTTAATATAACAAACATTAGCACTTTTGTCAATCTAAAGTTATAGCTAAAACTAACTGCTCACCTGCCGGTGTACAATGGACGCCAGTTCAGCAACCTGTTGATAGCTGCCGCCTTTAGAAAAAATTCCGAGTGCGTAGGTATGGGTGCCATCGGCAACTATCCCAACATCATGTAGATAGCCCTCATTGTCACCAGTTTTATCGGCCACCTGGCAGCCGCTGCAGCCTGCCGGAATACCCGACCGATACTTTTGTGTTTGCAGAATTGACATGGTAAACCGCTCACTCTGAGTGTTAACTAACTTGCCGGTATATAAATCAGCTAGATAATCAACTGCAGCCTGAGGTGTGACTTGCAAGTTACGGTTGAGGTTAATGCCTTTGTACCCTGCCGCGTGCAAAACGGAATCAGCCTTGGCCCAGCCCACATAGTCAGCAACTGCTTCACCACAAGCGTTATCAGACACTCGCAGCATGGCGGTGACGCAGTCTTGAAGCGAACGAGGTGTGTTGTCGGCGAATACCTGCACCTTACTAAATTGACTAACTGGCGTCTTTTGCAACAAGGGATACATCAGCAACAGCTTATACAAGCTCGCTGCATAATAAGTTTGATCGCCGTTCACGCTAACGGATTGCTGATTGCCCTCAAGATCTCGGTAGACAACTGACCACTGCTGGTCAGGATGTTGCTTGATCCACGCCTGAAGCAAAGGTGTCAGCTCGTCCTCTGAACCAGACGGAGGCGCTGCTACTACTGGTGCCACGGTGACTGGTGGCTCAGCCATTATTTGGGGCAGGTTATGAGAAGCCGCATGAGGCATGCGGAACCAGGCAGTCAGCGACAGGCTCGCGATCACTATGAACAGGCATAGCCATATCGTGACTCGCCGCAGCCACGGCATATACAGCCCTCTATCATAGCTATAGACGACACTACTCCGAAAATTAACAGCACCACCGATCATTTTGTTTTTGCTTTTTTAGATTTTTGGTTTAGCGTTTTGCTGCTACGAACTATATACCGCTCTCTGATCTATAGCAAGAGCCATCATGACAGATGGAGCTAGTTCGGATTTAATATTTGAAGTGAATACTTTAGCTGAAAGGTAGCCAGTGCCAAGTGCAGCCGGAGGGATTACGTTTTATTCCAAGTAATTTCGCCGTGCGGAACGCTACCTTGAGGCAAAGTATGAACGGTTACCGCCATTGCAGCACAATGTCTTGGACCATTTTGATAATCGTTTTTTGATCAGGAATGGTGTTGTCGTCGTAGTAATGATTAGTGTCTATATAGTTGTCGACGACGCTCAAACAGTAGATTTTGTCAGCCAAGATATGCATTTTATCAACCATCGGCACACTGGCGAGTGGCGTTACCACAATCAGACTTTCCGTTCGCACTGGCTTCAGGAAGGAGACTGCGGCTTCCAGTGTCTGTGGCTTATTGAGGCCGTCAAATACCAAAATGACGTTATGATCACGGAGTATATCTCGCTCGATAATTCCACCACTGCCAATTAACTGGTTCATCTCGTGCATTTTTTCGAGCTTTGCTTGTTCAATGTAACCGTGATACTCATTCACATAGTCATCGAGTTGACCGGGGGTATAGCTGTTGTCGTAGGTAAAACCACCTTGGTGATCTATGGTGGCAATGGCAATATCCTCACCGGGCAGATTGATGACATCGGTAACGAGCATGGTCAATACACAATGGAGGTGTGCGGCAATTTGGGCACCGACAATTACTCCTCCGTCGGTTAAGGCAATGACCGCGCAGTTTTCATAACGATAGTCTTGGGCAAGCATCTCGCCCAGCTTCTGCCCCGCCTCGGCGCGATCTTTGAAGTACATATGAGCAAGTGTAGCAACCGCCTCCGAAAAACGTAAGCAGATTTACTCTTTTTGAAGCAAGTAAAAGCGCTCGCGGTTACCCTTACGGCCAGTCACGGCTGAATCGGCTTTGTCGAGCACCACAAACCACTGGCGCAGATCGCCCTCGACTTTTTTTAAGATATCGCGGCGAAGGTGTTCATTTTTAATGACACCCTTGTGTTTGGAAGCGGTTACGTAGTCGGCTTCAAAGTGTGGTTTGGCCATGGCCACGACCCGGCTCTGTTTATCGATCAGTTTCACTACAGCCGGCAAAAT
>CAYTTW010000007.1:0-22126 GCA_964441005.1 uncultured Candidatus Saccharibacteria bacterium
GCCGGGTATAATTTATGGCAATCTGTTGATGACCACGGCCGGTTTCCTACTAGCCACTAAAGACGGGTTACGGGTAGGCTTATTTCTGGCTACTGTTATTGGAACTTCGTTGGTTATTGCCAGTGCCTGCGTTATCAACAATTACCTGGACCGTGAAATTGACGCCAAAATGACGCGAACCAAGGTGCGTGCTTTAGTAACCGGAACCGTTTCCACGTCATCAGCTTTAGTCTATGCCGCGGCTCTCGGCATTATCGGCTTTGGTGTGCTCCTGCGCTATACGAACGTGCTAACAGCCCTCCTCGGCCTGACTGGTTATGTCAGTTATGTGGTTATTTATGGCTACGCCAAGCGCCGCACGGTATATGGCACTATTATTGGCAGTATCGCTGGGGCTATTCCGCCGGTGGCTGGCTACTGTGCCGTGACGAATCATGTGGATGGGGCCGCCTGGCTGCTGTTTTTTATCTTGGTCTGTTGGCAAATGCCACATTTCTATGCCATCGCCATCTATCGCCTGAAAGATTATAAAAACGCCGGCCTGCCGGTCTGGCCGGTCAAGCGCGGAATTCAAAGCACCAAAGTGCAGATGAGCCTCTTTATTGCAGCCTTTCTAATAGCCACGGTGCTGTTGAGCCTGTTGAAATACACTGGGTATACTTTTTTGATTGTCATGGGGGGAGCCAGTCTCTGGTGGCTGCGGCACAGCTTGTTGGGTTACAAAGTAGCTGACACCAATCGCTGGGCCCGACAAATGTTTCTTCGGTCTCTTAAAATTACGATGTTGCTAGCCGTCATGCTGTCGGTTGGTGCCATCCTACCCTAAAATAGGCTATACTACACGCATGCTTGTGCTTATTCATGTAGCTTTTGCGCTCACCAGTATTTTTGTGGCCAGTTGGGCTTTGCTACGCCCCTCGCAGCCGAAATTAAAATTCAGCTACGGACTGGTTGGCCTCACCCTGGCTTCGGGCACCTATTTGGTAGTGTCAGCCCATTCAGCTCTGTTGCCGGCTTGCACGAGTGGCCTCATTTACTTAGGCATTGTTGGTGTGGCATTGGCAGTCGCTCAGTACCGCTTACACCATATCGATTAGCTATCTTGTGACAAAATCAAGGCCGAGTAGGGGCCAATTGTTATAGCGGCGCTGTCGTCAGCAACCGTTACGTCGTGGCTAGCCGTCTCGGTAAAGTCTGGGCTGTAGCCTTTCCAATCGCTGTTAAAGCGTACGCGCCATATCCCAACTTTGGGAAAGGGCAGTTCATAGTCAGTTAGCACTTGATTAGAAAAGTTAAGCACGACAACCACATCATCACTCGGACCACCTTGCTGCCAACGGTGATAGGCGAGCACTTTGGGGTTATCGTTTTGGTGTAGCACGGCGAGTGAGGCCCCAAGCAGTCCGGCGCAGTGATTATACTGATTTTGGCGCAGGGCAATGAGGTGTTTATGGGCCAGCACAATACCGGCAAACTGCTCTGATTTTTCCCAAGACAAGGCCTGCCAGTCGTTAAAGCTGCCACCTTCCATAAATTCCTGTCCCTGAAAGAGCATCGGAATGGCTGGAGCAGTAAGTACCAGTGCGGCCGCCAACAATGAACGCCGCCGAGCAAAAATACTGCCAGTATTGCCTGGCGAAATTTCTTCATCGAGCCGCGCACCGCCATTGGCGGCGCTGTCGTGCGAGTCGCTATAGACTACCTGTTGTAAAGGTTGGGCTACCAAGCTCGCTAAGCGACTCGCCAGACTAGCAATATCGCGCTGCTCATCGCTGGGGCTATCGAGTGCTTGGCGCAGTAAGTGCGGAAAGTCAACTGCCCACTGAGCGGTGAAGCCGGCACCGCCGTCACTGGTAGCCTTCGTCAGGTACTCATTGCTACCACTGTCTTCGGCGATCAATAGGGCACGAGGGTTAACCTTACGAGCTAGGTCGGTGACGGCTTGGAGCAACGTCCAACCCTCAGCAATATCGTGAGCAGGGTCGTTATTTTGGCCTTGGGTATTACGCATATAAATGGTGGAATCAAGCCGCAGGCCATCCAGATGGCAGTCGACGAGCCACCAGCGTACATTATCTAAAATATACTGGCGCACCGGGTCGCGGCCATAGTCTGGGCGAGTTTCTCCCCAGGGCGTCGTGGAGCGATCATCGTTGTAAAAGTAGATGCCGCCCTTATTATCTTGCTGCCAGCCATCAAACTGCCACAAATCAAGTTTGTCGTCGGGCCCAAAATGGTTATAAACCACATCCAAAATGACGCCAATGTCTCTTGAGTGGGCCGCTTTGACAAAGTCGAGCAGGCCGTGTCGGCCACCGTACAAGCTTTCGACCGCAAATATATAGTCAGTGGCGTAACCCCAGCCACGATCTTCGGGCATGCTTCCGACCGGCATGAGTTCAATAGTGGTGACGCCTAGATCGGCCAGGTAATCGAGTTTAGCCGCCGCCGTTTCAAACGTACCACTGGTTGCTGGATCAATCCGGTTAAAGGTACCAATATGCATTTCATACAGCACCTGATTGGCGGTAGGCTTGGGCTGAAATTGTTCACTACCCCAGTCATAGTGCGGATCAATGATAAGCGAGTTCCCGTTGTTGGTCGTGAGCTGCCGGACATAGGGGTCATTTTTAAGGAGCTGTTGATCACCATTGGTAATGGCATACTTATATTCTTGTCCGGCCCGCGCCCCCTTGACGAGGGTTGACCAGTAGCCATTTGACTCAGGTTGCAGGGGGGCAGACTGCCAGTTATTGAAAGCACCTTCCACACTTACACTGGAGGCAAAAGGTGCCCAGACGCGAAAAAGTACACCATCCTTTTGGAGGACAGCGCCCATTGTTTGTTTATTGGGGTCAGCCATTGGGGACTATTATGCTTGTGTCCAAAATGAACCACAAGCGCATTTTGCTAGACTATACGTCTGAGAGAGCCAAGCAAGAGGCTGGACTTGCTAAAATTGACAAATAGTTGTATAATTAAATTATGATTGAATCTACAGGCATGCAATTGATAAATAATGCCCAACTTCTTTTTGATGGTGGTGAGACCAGCACCACTGTGCCAGAGAGCACCTCGACTAATTTGTGCGATATTCAGACTAACCCGGACGTTACTCCAACCCCTGGTGCTTGCATCGCTAATAATGGGCCAAATGCCGGTATTTTGCGCGCTCCAGACACCACTACGACCGAAGTTAAGAACCCGGCCTCTAAGCCAAAAGTGACCACAACTACCGTCACCTCAATCACCGCAACGACCGAAAATAAAACGTCAGAAACCACGCCTAGCGTACCGGTTCCTACAACCGCCGACACCGTCACTGAAGTACCAGTGAGCCACCAATATCCTGATCAGGTTAGTCCCGAGCTTGGCTTTGCTCTCGGGTTACCCTTGTTTATTGGCGGTGTTGCCAGTGGTGTCCGCTACTTTTTGCGTAGACGGCACAACTAAACTTGCTAGAAATCAAGCAATTGATTTGACTTAGCACCTCAAACTGCTACTGTTAGGGTAAGGAATCTCCCTAATTAACAAATAAAGTGATTAACAAACTCCACCTGTCCCGCACCAGGACAGCTATTCATGCAATTGTTAAGAAATTGGCCATCAAACGCTTCACTTTTTTTGGCCGTCCCATCTCCGTCCTGCAACCTGTAATATTTCTACTGATTTTTGCCGCCGTTGGCGGTACGCTACTCTACATTAGTCATGCTAACCAGGTGGCTCCGAATTATGAAGGCCGGATTGTGCAGTTAGTTAATAAGTTGCGTGCCGACCGCGGTCTGCCGGCCTACACCAATTCGGCTTGTCTAACCCACGATGCCGAATACTGGTCTCAGCACATGGCTACTCAGAGTAATCTTCATCACAGTACGCCCGGACAGCACCTGGTACCAGATGGTTCTGGAAAATTAGTCTGGGATGGAACGTGGATACCTAGCTCTGATCCCGATGTGCCAAATACAAATCCGCCGTTCGACGCCATTAAAAAAGATTTGAGCCATGACTCGAGCTGCCCGGCCACTGCCTATACGTTTTGGGGGGAGAATGTTGGTGACAGCAAATCACCGGATGAAGCTGAGGCAGGGTTTGAGGCCAGCCCAGAGCATTTGCCGCAACTGATTGATGCAAAAAGCCACTATATGGGAATCGGCGTTTACGTAACGACTGACGCCAGCGGCCAAGAAATACTTTGGGTAACTCAGTTGTTCTACAGCTGTCAAGGCAGCTGTTCGCAGTATGCGACTGCTCCGAGTAATCAAGACGCATCAACCCTGGCGGCACCTGATGTAAAGGGTTTTGCACCCCATCCCGGTGGCGGCTATTGGACCGTTGACGATCACGCTTGTGTTAACGCCTTTAAGGGGGCTCTAAGTTATGGCGATTTATGTAATAAGCCGCTCAATAAACCAATTGTGGGCATGGCTGCTTATCCCAATGGTAAAGGCTACTGGCTGGTGGCGGCAGATGGGGGTATATTTAGTTTCCACGATCCCAATGAGACCGATCGTTTTTATGGCTCAACCGGGAGTATTACACTTAATCAGCCCATTAAAACCATGGCTCCAACGCCGAGCGGTAATGGTTACTGGCTAGTGGCTAGTGACGGCGGCATCTTTGCCTTTGGCGATGCTGGGTTCTTTGGTTCAATGGGCGGAACGCCGCTTAATAAGCCAATTGTCGGCATGGCCCCAACTAGCAGTGGGCAAGGTTACTGGCTAGTGGCCAGTGACGGCGGCATCTTTGCCTTTGGCGATGCCCATTTCTATGGCTCAACCGGCGGCATTACACTCAATAAGCCAATTGTCGGTATGGCTGCTACCGGAGACGGCGGAGGTTACTGGTTTGTGGCTAGTGACGGCGGCATCTTTGCCTTTGGCGATGCACCCTTTTATGGTTCACTCGGTGCTAGCGCCCTAGCAAAACCAGTTGTTGGCATGGTGCCGTCTGTTGATGGCAAGGGTTACACACTGGTGCTAGCCGGCGGTACGCCGGTTGATTATGGGGATGCCCATACCTTGGGCATTTCGTTAACTCGGACCAATACACCGCCAACAGTGCCGCCTGATTTTAAGGAAACGAGTAAGACCACCACCTCTGTTTCACTCGCCTGGGGCGTTGCGACAGACGACTGGGGAGTACAGGAATACAAGATTTATGCGAACGGCAACTACCTCGCCACGACCGCTGGCCTCAGTTATACTGCGAATAATCTAATCGCCAGCCAAAACTACGGCTTTCAGGTTAGTGCCGTTGACAGTGAAGGCGGCGAGTCCTCAAGATCGCCTGCTATTACCGTTCCATCTGCAGTAAGCGTGGACACAACCGCACCGACCGCACCGACAAATCTGAAGATCAATACACAAAGTAATACTTTGGTTACTCTGGCCTGGGGTGCAAGCACTGACAATATTGCGGTCACGAGCTATAAGGTTAGTTGTAGCAATGGGGTTAGTGTTCAGACTTCAAACCTGAGCCTAGCAGTTGCGATTTCTTCAAGTGTCACGTATTGCAGTGTTGTGGCTCTTGATGAGGCAGGCAATGCATCGGCGACATCTAACACAGTGAATTTTATCGCCGATAGTACGCCGCCTTCGTCGCCGACAGTAAGTTCGCCTTCACAAGGAAGTAGCTCGATTCAGCTAAGCTGGACAGCCAGTAGCGATAACATTGGTGTCGCCGGCTACGATGTGTATGTCTACAAGCCCGGTGGCGCAGACACGCTAGTAGCCAGTACAACTGCCACCAACTACACGGTATCTAATTTAGCTGCGAATACGGCCTATTATATTACCCTACGTGTACGCGATGCGTCGGGCAACAGCTCTGGCAGTAATACAATCTGGGCTATAACCAAATCTTCCGATAGTACGCCGCCAAGCACGCCCGCTAGTCTGCGCATCACTAGCCAGGCGAGTGATCGCGTAACCCTTAGCTGGACACCAAGTACCGACAATATTGGTATCGCTGGCTATGAGGGCTTCTGCAATGACGCTAAAGTCTTTGACCATATCAACACGCCAAGCGTGACGCTCTATAACTTGACCGTCGGAATTGTCTATAACTGCTCCGTGCGTGCCGTCGATATTGCTGGCAATTCATCGGGGAATTCCAATGTTATACCAGTACTGGTTTACCATGATGTTCAGCCCCCAAGTAGCCCAAATGTTAGCTCACCAAGCCAGGGGAATGGTACGGTCCAATTGGCCTGGACCCCTAGTGTAGACAATATTGGAGTCGTGGCCTATGATATTTATCAAGCTCCCGTTAGTGCCCCTAATTCCTATAAGCAAATTGGTAGTGTAAATGGTGCAACTACCAACTATACGGTGTCCAATCTAACAACTGGCGGCACTTATTACTTTACTTTGCGAGTTCGTGACGCCACCACTAACAGTAGTGGTTCTAACGCTTTTTCGGTAACAGCCCAAGTACCCACTGTCTATAAGCCGCCAGTCGCGCCTACTGGTCTGACGTCACCGACTCAAACGAGTACGTCGTTGACGCTCGCTTGGAGTGACACCAATACCGGTTCATACAGTTGCCTGGTCTATCACATTTACGAGGCAGACACTAATCGGGATATTGCCAATGGTAAAAATACTAACTATACATCTACGAATTTGCGTCCAAACACAACTAATTCTTACTATGTGAAAGCCTATGACTGTAACACCCAAACATATTCACCTGCCAGCCCAACCCTTACCGCTAAAACACAGCCAATCCCCGAGGCTCCCACTAACACAGTAGTTGGCAGCGTAACATCAAGTTCTATTACGCTAAACTGGACAGCCAGCCCACGAGCTGACGGTTATAAGGTTATGTGGTCGACAAATGGAGCTATCTCCGGTACGACTGGTGCTTTCACTTCGTGGAGCTACTTTACGAGTGGGGGCACGGTCGTAGACGTCAAAACGGTCACCAGCTACACCATTACAGGGCTGAATTCCGGAACCCTTTATTACGTTGGCGTTCAAGCATATGATAAAGGTGGTCTGCTGGCTGGCCCGCAGCAAATTATCAATGGCACGACAGCTCGCGCCACCGGCGGCAACAAAAAACACTAGGCCTGAGCATGCGGCTATGACTCCGAGGCATATCATTGGAACGCTGTTGAGGGTTTAGTAGCCGCGTGCTTTCTCCAAGTCAGCCCACATTTCTTCGTCGCTCATTTGCGGTGGCTTATAATCAACTGCAATTTTTACGTCAGGTAGTGGCGTAAACCACTCGGGAGCGGGGCGCTTGCGCTCATCGCGTGGGTAACGCAAATCAAAGCGACACTTATTGGCTGCTACCTTAGCTCTGCTAAAATCCTGGTCTAACAAATAGCCTTCGATCTCAAACACGTCGGCCATGAGCACCGTGGCGCGGGCATCATAATCACTATTAATAATGCGGATCTTATCAATATCATCTTCCATAACGACCAGTTCAAGATTATGCCAAGCGGCAGCTTGTTCGGGGATTGTAAGGGCGTTTTTGATAACGATATCGCGGACATGGGCCAGTGGCACCATCAACGAATCGTAGAGGGGCTCAAAACCATTTTGGGCGGCAATCATTTGTTCCCAGGAGTCTGGCTCCTCTTGCCGATGCCAGGCATTTTGCACGACCAACAGGCCCGATTTCATGCGACGGCCATATCCTTGGGTTAAAAAGGCCTTGGGATTATCACTAATGGAAGGGTGTATGGCGGCCAGGCGCTCCATAATTTGCTTAATAATGCGGTCGGCCGCCACTTCATCACGCCAGTCACCTTGGGCCAAATAGTTAGATCGACTTTGACGCCACAGGTCGAGTTCACGCTCAGCCATGAGGTCTGTAGCCTCCTCGATATTCTTCTGGGCATATTCCGGAGCGCGGGTGCCGGGGCTTTCAATCAGCTTGTCGACCCGGTCCAGGGCCTCATTGGCCAGTATTTTTTCCGGTTTGCGCGCCAGACGCTCCGCCTCCGTAACCTGCCGAATAGCTTCGCTTAAACGTTCACGATGGGTCTCATCAAAACGTTCCAGCGCACTAAGTGAGTAACCCAGGAGACTCAAGGCGCCAATGTTATGTTCCAGCCAATGTTGTTCGTGCTGACGCTTACGCTCAGCGGTCGGCAACATTCGGCTATAGTTTTGTTCGTCGGTGAGGGCAAAGGTAATTGGCCGGTTGGTAAGGCTTTCCGGTTGCTCACTGTCATAGCTGTCATTTTTATGACCAGTTAGTAAGTCACCGGCAATGACGCCACTCTGCGCACAGCTAATCACAACTGCCAGATACTGGTTGTACTCACTGATCCGAATCGGCACTTCATCCGCCGGCACCGACGTCTCAGGAAAGCGTTGCCGCTCCGCCGGTGTTAAGCTATATGTTTCATAACCTCCACGCATACTTGTATTATAACGAAATTTTCTGGTCCTTTAAGCGATAACGCAGCTTGAAAAGCATAACCAAGGAGGAAATTAAGCGCTATAATGGTTCTATAGTAATGCTTTAAGGAGTACCATGGATCCCGAACAAACTCAACCAACCAAGCCGACCAAAGGCTACGGCAAGCGTCCCATGTGGCAATGGGTTGTCCTCTACGTTGTTATTGGCGCTATTGTCTACGGTCTGATCTATTACTTCTTTATTCACAAGACAGGTAGTAGCAGCGGTGGTGGCTATTAACGAGGCAGGGTAGCCTTGGTAATGGCTTGAATGAGCTGTGTTCGTTGGTCAGTTTCAAAGGTGCCGTGTCCGTTGGTAAAAATCACCAAAACGTACGGGCTGGTGCCATTGTCAATGATCGCGGCATCGTGGAGACGATCGTCCAATACCCCGGCCTTGTGATAAACAGTGAAACTGCTCGGCACTGCTGGTGGTATATAATCGGCCTCATTAGCGTGCTTCATGTAGCCGAGCACTAAACGAGTATCTGCCGAGTTAAGCAAGTGCCCTTGGTACAACTTTTGGAAGAGCAGGGCCAGGTCGCTAGCTGTCATCGTATTGCTCTCGGCGTTATAGCTCGTGAGCCCAATGGAGCTAGCGTAGGCTTGTAACTGTGGATGACCGAGAGAAGTATTAAAGTCTTCCCAAGCTTGATTGTCGCTTTGACTTACCATAGCGTCTAACTGTTTAGCGGCAGAACTGTTACCAATAGGATCACTGAGACTAGCATTGCCTTGTTCGACCTGGTGAAGAAACGCCGTCGCTGTCAAAACTTTGGCTGTACTGGCCGCCACAAATACGTCGTTTAGGCCATAATGCCTTGTAGTTCCACTCTGCAAGTTAATATAAGCCACGCTAATGTCGATGTTTGGATTAGCTGAAATGAGATTCGGAATAGTATTGTCCATAGCTGAGTAGTTGAACGTAGCGGTTTGATTTTGCGAGTGGGCCGCTACGGAATGAGGTTTCTGAGGAGCAAAGATATACGCGGCACCCAGTAGTAACAGACAGCCAACGACGACCATCAACTTAAACTTCGTATAAGCTCGCTGAGGCGCTAAGCCGGGCCGGCGAGGAGCAAGCTGTTGCTTCAAAGCGGTTTGAACTATAGGCATAGGTACCTAATCTAAAACGTTTTTCTGAATTAACACTGAACTTTTGGTTTTCGTTTTCCTGGCTCTTACTGTAGCGCATCATTTTGGAGGCGGCAATAGCCAATCTAAAAGAGAGCCTCAAGAGGCTCTCTTTTAGGTGCAGAATTACCGAACCAACTATTCAGTTTGGCTGGTATTCGTCTTGCGGCGGGCGCGTCCACCCATGCGACCTGCGCGGGCGTGCCCCTTGCTATCACCGTGCCAACCACGTCCTTTAGATTGTGCCATAACCCCTCCTTTTTTAGCCTCATCATCGTAAAGCATATCCACTCTGGAGACTATAATATTTCTCACATAAGCATAAAGATTATTCGGCTACACTACTTTGTTTGTAGACTTTGAAGGGGGTGCGAAATAGGCGGCGATACATTGTATGTGCGAGGTGACTTTTCCGAGGCCGAGGTCCTAACGCCGCGGCTAGTCATAATGCAGACCTGGGAGGTTTTTGATTACTACGTTCGTCATAACCAGCGCCGGCCCCTCAAGGCCCAACACGTCGTCTGGCTGGAACAGACCAGGGAGTTACTGGCTGAGCCTGACCCAACCGACCAGGCACAAGCCGAGCAGTATGTTGCCTACTGGCAGGTTATGCTCAAACTAGCACCGTATGCCAATTATCTTGATCACGCCATTGGCAAAGTTCGCTATAAGGTTAATTGGGTTAATCAGCGGCTCGATGCGATGATTTCGTGCCAGCCGATTGAAGCTGAAGAATTGCAATATCTCTTTAGCTTTATGGAAGAAGTCGGGCAGTGGGTTGACAAGGGTTATACGCTGGGTAAAGAGCTCAGTCCTTCATAAGCTTTTTCTCAGTACCGAGCGCTACGATGGAGGAGCCTAAGTAAGGTTCCCCCGTGCGGCCTAAAAAGTGAGTGGCGCTCTGGTGGTCAACTGAGCAGCGGCACAAGAGGGGGAGAAAGGGGGTGGTATGTACCAACTAGTTGGGAACTATATGCCAGTAGACTATGACCGGGTCGCAGCCTATTTGGCGCGGCAAGAAAAGATGTATCGATTGCCAAAGCGTCGGACCAAACTGATTTTGCGCAGCTTAATGGACTACTAATTAACTAAAACTTTTCACGAACGTGGGCCATGCTAAAGCTCCACTCGGCATCGACTTTCTTGTGGGGGTTAAAGATATCCTGCGGGTCAAAGATTGTTTTCAGTTCTTTAAAGTAGCCCAACACTTTTGGGCCATACATTTGCTTGAGCCAGGGGCCCCGGATCAAGCCATCATTGTGCTCGCCTGACAACGAGCCACCATATTTCAGAACCAGTTCATTAACTTCGCGCATCGACGGTTCCAACTTGGCCTGCTCTTTAGGATCCTCTATCTTCATTAGCGGAATAATATGGAAATTACCATCACCCATATGTCCAGCAACCGTTGCCAGTAGCTGATATTTGTTAATAATTTTTCTCAGCTGCGGCAAAAATTCCGGCAGATACTTGGGCGGGACAACCAAATCGTCAATATAGGGCGCCGTGTGTTTGTCCTTAACTTTTTTACGCAGTAGGTTAAAACTCTCACGGCGCATAATGCGAAACTTCCAGGCTTTTTCAGGTGAGCCATCATCCTCTAGAGCCTCCAAGTCATAGGCCTGTAGAACGGTATGCATGGCTTTAATTTTTTCATCAACAATAGCTTGTGATTGACCGGTAAATTCAATGAGTAAAATCATTTTTGGGATGCCGCGTAATAGAATAAAAGCGTCGGGAATAAGGCTGATAGCCAGTTTAATAAACTTCTTCCATCCTAAGGTGTAGCGAAAGAAAGGGAAGAATTTAAACGAAAGATTCAGGGTATAGTTATCAAACGATTCAAAACTAGTCGGGTGGTGTGTCATGACGGCGTTTATGATCTCGCCTAAACGGTCGGTCTTTTTCATAAAAGCCACGAGGACACCTGAATACGGCTCTTGCGGTACCAGTCGAAAGTGAATGTCCGTCACCAGCCCTAATGTTCCCTGGGAACCCACAAAGACCTTGGTCAAATCAAAAATCCCTTTCTCACGGTCCCAAACATCCCACATGTTGTAGCCAGTTGAATTTTTAGACACATGGGGCTTGGCAGCCTTGATAGCGTCATAATTTTCATCGACTAATTTATAAACACGACGATAGACCTGACCTTCAAAGTCCTTCTGGGCCATTTTTTTCTTTAATTCCGTAACTTCCAGCGGTTTGATCGTATATTCATTGCCATCGGCCAGCACGACCCTAAGCTCGCTTACATAATCTTCGGTTTTGCCGTAGCGCAAGCTTAGCTCACCGCCAGAATTATTGGCTACCATACCGCCAACCGTGCACAGCTCACGTGAGGCTGGAAAGCTGGGCATCAAAGCTGTGTGCTTGAGAGTTTCTGGCTCAAAGTTTCGATAGAACACCCCGGGCTGAACATGAGCCGTGTGAGGTGTAACCGTTAGAACTTTGTTGAAGTGCTTCGTAAAGTCGAGTAGCAGTGATTCATTAATCGCCCCACCAGACATGTCAGTGCCAGCACTACGTGCCGTTATCGATAAAGCTGGATAGTCTTTTTTATGTTTGGTGACGAAGGACACAACATTACGCACATCACTACTATCTTTTGGGCTAATGACCATAAGTGGTTTCATTTCAAACAGACTGGCATCGTGACTATAAAATTCCCGCGTCGCTTCGCTGTCGTCGATCTCACCTTTTATTAAGTTTTGAATGTCTGTTTTTATGTCGGGCATTGATTCTAGCATAAACAGAATCCGGTGAAAGGTCTAGTCTTAAGCACTCGAGTGAGCTACACTTTAGGCAACATGGCAAAAACAAAAATACACCTGGTTGTCGTGGGCGGCGGCTTTGCCGGCATTAAAGTCATTCGTGAACTGGCGAATAATCCACTTTTTGAAATCACACTTATTTCGGATCATGAAGATTTCCGCTACTGCCCAGCCTTGTACCGGACAGCCACGGGGCACCAGCGCAAAGAATCAAGTGTGCCGTTGGCCTTTTTACTAGAGGACGTGGCGAACCTGACACTCGTGAAGGCCAAGGTTGCCAAATTAAATCGTGAGCATCGGATGCTGAAGACGCACGATGGGCAGACATTTCGCTATGACTACTGTGTGCTGGCGCTCGGCATGGTTACTAGCTACTTTGGCATTCCTGGTATCGATGAGTTTGCATATGGCATTAAATCAGCTCAAGAGGTTGACCATCTAAAAGCTCATCTACACCGCGAACTCATTGACGAGCATGCCCTAGACAAAAATTATGTGGTAGTCGGTGCGGGTGCCACCGGTGTCGAGCTCTCGGCAGCCTTGAGAGCATACCTCACCCGTATCGCCAAGCAACATCACTTACGCCGCAACAAGGTCAACATTGAGCTCATTGAAGCGGCTGATCGGGTGTTACCAGCCTCATCCAAGCGATCCTCACGCATTGTGCAGCGCCGTTTGCGACGACTGGGAGTAAAGGTGTTGACTGGCAAAAAAGTTGAAGCCGAAACAGCTAATACCTTAGTTGTCGATGGCCGCTCCATTCCGACGCACACCGTTATTTGGACAGCCGGCGTCACCAACAACCCCTTCTTTCCTGATAATGCCGATCAGTTTAGTTTTAATGATAAACATAAGGTGGTCGTGAATGACCATTTGCAAGCGGACGATCATTTATTCGTGATTGGCGATAATGCCGCGACACTATTTAGTGGTCTGGCGTTGACAGCTATTCATAATGCCAGCTACGTCGCCCGCGCCCTGAGACGATATGCTCACCATAAAACGCTACCAGCCTATCATCCACTGCGTCCCATTACTGTCGTACCGGTTGGACCACGCTGGGCGGTGGTGCAATGGGGCAATTTAACGCTCGGTGGCTGGCTTGGGGGTGTTATCCGGTTATTTGCTGATCTCATTGGTTATATGGACGTTATGGGTATTCGTAAAGCCTTGGCGATTTGGTTGAAGCGCAACGAGTATGAAGAAACCTGCCCAACCTGTCATGCGCTGATTCCCCACTCGACCTAAGCGAGCTATACTGTTCAAGGGATGATGACATGGCAAAATTTGATACAATAGACTAATTATGTCAGAAGTAGTTGTTTCGGAGCTTAACTTTTACCCGATTAAATCGTGTGCGGGCACTTCAGCTGAGGAGTTGCCTGTTGGACCCACCGGCTTTGAACACGACCGTGAGTGGATGGTGATTGATAGCATTAGTGGTAATCCTATCACCCAGCGCGACGAGCCGCGCTTGGCGCTGGTTCAGCCGGTTCTGACCACTCATGAACTTGAGGTCAGCGCACCCGGCATGACCGACTTTGCCGTAACGCTCCAAGCGGATAATAAGGCTGAGACGATACCGGTCGAACTATTTAAAAAGTCCGGCAGGGGCGTGGATCAAGGATCGGTGGCCAATGATGCCTTGAGCAGTTTTCTGGATCGGCCGATCAGGTTATTGCGTCACGAGGCCAGTTCACGTCGCCTCAATAGTCGCTACAACCAAGAAGGTTGCGGAGCATACATTTCTTTTGCTGATGGCTTTCCTTTTTTGCTCCTGAGCGAACCCGATCTAGTAGCCATTAATGGTCAATTAACCGAGCCGGTGCCAATGAACCGCTTTCGCCCCAACATTGTTATCAAGGACACGGCTGGTGAGCTTGAAGCATTTGCCGAAGATTACTGGCGCCGCGTGCAAATTGGCAACCTCTCGGCGCTCGTGGCTCGGGCCTGTGCTCGCTGTGAGATTACCGATACCAATCAAATTACTACCGAGCGCAAGGCTAGTGGCGGCGTTCGTTCGGGCTTAAGAAAATTGGGTCGAGCAGGTATTGACCTCACCGATCCGGATAGAGGCGCTGGATTATTCTTTGGTCAAAACCTAACCTTCCTCTATGAAAGCGGTCAAAGCCTGAGAATTGGGGACCGTGTAGAAGTCGTAACCCAGAGCCGGAATCGCAATATAGAACTCAAGCGCCAAGCCGCTTGATATGGGTTCTAAGCCAGAATATTGATGGCGCGAGCGGCCACCAGCGCCACGGTTAACAGTGACGCTAAACCTTGAATCGTCATCAGGAATTTAGCGCGGTGAGTCAGTGGCAAAGCATCGGTTGGGCTAAAAGCGGTGGCGTTGGTAACAGATACATATAGGTAATCAAAAAACGCAGGCTGCCAGTTGGGCTGCTGGGTGGTGCGGGCATCGGTAGAAAGTTGAGGAAACAGAAAATCAACCGGTGGTCGGTGGGTGCCACGACCTTCGGCGCCTCCGCCATCAAGCTGCCAGTACCACAAACCAAAAATAATAATGTTGGTAATGTAGATACTTAGGGCCGAAACAATGAGCTGACGGCCGCTGACGCCATCGTGACCTTCGATCAAGTAGCGGGTGACTAAAAATAATGAGGTAATGTTGGCGAATGTGACCAGCGCCGTGAGCAGCAAACTAGCATAACGGCGGATAAAACCAAGTACCGTGTGAGCGCTACTGAGGGTGATACGCAGGCCAAACAACAACAATAATTCCAATAGGGCAATGACGTATTTGGGGCCAACGGTGAGTTGTTGGTTGAGCACTAACTGCAAAATAATTGCGCCAATTACCGCTATTTCAACGTGCCACAACGCTTCAGTTTTGGGGGCCATTACATTAAGTTAAGCACAAGTTGCTGATGAGACCAATTGACTATGCTATAGTACGAAGGCTTTACTATTAGTAAATATAGAGAGTACGGCGAGAGATCTAGCTCGTAGACCCGTCAGCAACCTCGACCTTAAGCACGTCGAACGGTGCTCCATCTAGCCCGCTTTCGGCGGAAAGATATGGTGAGTAAACTCGCATCATCCTTTCTGTCAGGCAGAAAGGATATTTTTATGTCAAAAACTAAGCGTTTATTTACCAGTGAGTCAGTGGCGGCTGGTCATCCCGACAAAATTTGTGATGCCATCAGCGACGCTATTTTGGATGCGGCGCTGGCCCAGGATCCGAATAGTCATACGGGTATTGAAACGGTAGCTGGCGCCAATAAAATAGCCCTCTTTGGCGAAATAAAAACCAGAGCTGAGTTGAATTTTGAAAAAATTGCGCGCGACAAGGTAGCCGAGCTGGGATATACCAACCCCGCCTGGGGGTTTGGCCCCCAGTCGGAGTTTAGTAACGATATCCATCAACAGTCACCGGAAATTGCCATAGGTGTCGATCAGGACGGGGCGGGGGATCAAGGGATGATGTTTGGCTACGCCTGCAACGAAACACCTGAATACATGCCGCTGCCCATCCTGCTAGCGCATAATTTGGCGCGGCGTATTGATGAGGTGCGCGAAAAGAAAATCCTGGAATTCATTCGACCCGATGGTAAGTCGCAAGTCACCGTGCGCTATGAGGATGATCAGCCAGTTGCGGTTGAAAAGGTTGTGTTGGCCGTGGCTCATGACGAACATACCAGTGAAAAAGAGGTTCGGGCGGCTGCCATTAAAGACATCATTACGCCGGTGCTTGGCCGCTATAGTCAAGGTGTTGCTGACGATAATATCACCATTAACGGCACGGGCTTATGGCATATACCGGGCCCGGAATCAGATGCTGGGCTGACCGGTCGAAAAATTGTCGTTGATACGTATGGTGGCTATGCACGCGTTGGCGGCGGGGCGTTTAGTGGTAAAGATCCTACCAAAGTTGATCGCTCGGGTGCCTATGCGGCGCGCTACATTGCTAAAAATATTGTGGCAACTGGTATGGCCACCCGCTGTGAAGTGGGCTTGGCCTATGTTATTGGGCAGCCCGAGCCGCTCATGAAAACCATTGAGACATTTGGTACCGCCAGCGTGAGCGAGGCCGAACTTTACGCTTTTGCCGAACGGCTCATTCATTGCTCAGTCAAAGGCATTATTGAAACGCTAGACCTTCGTCGCCCCATCTATCAGCAGACCAGTGCCTATGGCCACTTTGGCAAACCCGACTTACCATGGGAACAAATCGCTAATTAGGGAAACAATACAAAAACAGATGTAATGATGCTATCCTGCAAGGATGCAATTGCCCATTCTAGCCGTCGACAAGCTGGTTAAAAATTATGATGGCTTTCGGGCCGTCGATGACGTTTCCTTTACTGTGCAGAAGGGCCAAGTCTTAGGATTGCTTGGACCCAATGGAGCCGGCAAGTCAACCACGATACAAATGGTGGTTGGCATTACCGAACCTTCGTCCGGTACAATTTCCTATTTTGGCGATGACTTTAAAGCCCACCGGCAATCGGCTTTGCAGCGGATTAATTTTGCCTCGGCCTACAATACGCTGCAGGGCAGAATGACAGTTAAGGAAAATCTGCTCGTCTTTGCCGGCTTATATCAAGTTCCCAAGCCGCGCCGTAAAATTGCTGAACTGCTTGATTACTTTGAAATAACCGCTTTCGCGGACCATAAATACTGGGATTTATCGGCCGGCGAGCGCACGCGAGTTAATTTAGTCAAGGCGCTACTCAATGATCCAGAACTGATTTTAATGGACGAACCAACAGCTTCACTCGATCCTGATATTGCCGATAAAACGCTCAGTCTGATTGAAAATCTCCGACGCGATCGAGACCTATCACTGCTATTCACCAGTCACAACATGTTTGAGGTGTCGCGCATTTGTGATGAAGTTATTTTCCTCGATCACGGCAAAATTGTGAGCCAAGGCGCGCCGAGTAGTCTGATTAAGAATATTAAGGGCGTGGAACTAAGCATTCAGTTTATTGGTTCGCAAGCCGAGGTTGAAAAAGTCCTCAAGCAGCATAAATTACACTATGACTTTATGGCTGCCAACACCGTTTCCATTAAGACTACCCAGGAAAAGCTGGCTCAAATCATTGCGTACCTGTCTGCTCAGTTTGAGTTAATTGATATTGAGACTCATAAGCCAACACTCGCCGACGTATTTTTAGAAATTGCCCGCGGGAGATCGCAATGACATCGTCGCTAAAACGCATCTATAGCTTGCTCGTTCAAGAAGCGTTTATTACGCGTCACTCTCTGGAGACGTTTTTCGATATTTTCTTTTTCCCACTCATGAACGTGATTCTGTTTGGCCTGATCACCCATTTTGTTGCCGGGGTCCGCGAGTCAACTAATGCGCAGTATCTCATTCTTGGCATACTGCTCTGGGAAGTGGTCGGAATTAATCAATATAACGTGACCGTCAGCACGCTGTGGAGTGTCTGGTCGCACAATTTGACCAACATTTTTATCTCACCAGTATCGATATTTGAATACATGTTGGCGCACATTACCGCCGCACTGCTCAAAACATTAATCGTGTTTGTTATTTTATCGCTGGCCACAATGGCATTTTTCCACTTCAATGTTTTTCACTTAGGCAGCCTCAATCTGGCCCTCTATTTTATTAACTTATCACTGTTCGCCTGGGCTCTTGGCATGATGCTGCTTGGCTTAATTTTTCGTTATGGCACTCGAATCCAAGCAATTGCCTGGGGGCTCATATTTTTGTTTCAACCCTTGACGGCTTCATTCTTTCCGGTGTCCGTTTTAGCACCGGCCTTGCGGGCCATTGCTTTTGCGCTGCCACCAACCTACGTTTTTGAAGCGGCGCGTCATAGTCTCACGACACCTGGCACACCATGGTTGCATATGTGCATTGCTTTCTTGCTGAACATTGTCTATGTCTTGGCGGCGATTGCGATCTTTAGATTCTTATTTTTACGCTCACGAGTGACAGGTCAATTTGCACGCAATGACCTGTGAGGTATCAGTCAGTTGCAAACAAACCAGTTAGCTTGGTCTGAGCAATAATGTGAGACTGCATGGCTGCCTCCAGCTGCTGACGAGTGGCCCCCGTCGGTAGATTGAGCGAAGTATCGAGAGCATAGAGTTCAAAAATATAGTGGTGTGCCCCGCTCGGGGGGCAGGGACCAAGGTAGGCGTTGTGCTGGGAACTGTTCTGTCCTTGTAGGGCGCCAGGGGGCACACTGTTTTCGGCAATGGTGCTGGTATCCGGTGCAATATTCCACATTACCCAGTGGACATAGTCACCAACTGGCGCATCAGGATCATGCATGGTCAATGCCAAACTTTTAGCTTCTGCCGGTACGCCACTGATGGCTAAGGGCGGATTCACGCCAGCTCCCTTACAAGTATATTTTTGCGGAATAAGCTTACTATCGCCAAAGGATTGGCTCGTTAGTTTGAGATTACCTGTTGGTGTGGCTGTCATTGTTGACCTCACATTGCTCTTATGTAGCGTAACACCGATAATAACGCCTATAATGACGATACCAAGTCCCACGACGACCAATGACACCTGGCGGTTGGACATATCTATAGTATAGACCCGGACAGCGAGGGTAGCTAGAAAGCAGTGAAGTCTGTTAGCTCGTCGGGCAAAAAGCCTTTTGGGTGCTGGAAGCCAGCTTCCCACTTGGTGCCTTGGCCATAACCCAGGTCTTTCATCAGCTTGGTTGGGGCATTGCGTAAATGCAGTGGTACCGGCGCATCAGGATGCTCGCGGGCGGCGGCTTGAGCTTTATTCATTGCGTCGCTGACGACGCGCGACTTTTCACATTTAGCTAGCACCGTGGCGCAATGGAAGAGATTGTACTGGCACTCTGGCATACCAATGCGCTCAACTGCTTGGAAAGTTGCTACCGCAAGATTGAGAGCCGGGGAAGCGGCAATGCCAACGTCTTCACTGGCAAATATCACCATGCGTCGGGCAACAAACTTGGGGTCTTCGCCGGCCTGGAGCATGCGCGCCAGGTAATACAGTGTGGCGCTGGCGTCGCTGCCGCGCATTGATTTAATAAAGGCACTAATAACGTTGTAGTGCATTTCACCAGCTTTGTCGTAACCCGGTACGCGTTTTTGGGCCGCTGTCGTCACAACGTCGGGCGTAATCGTTTTATCGGTCAGCTGCAGGGCCAGCTCTAAATTGCCGAGCGCTACCCGGGCATCGCCGCCGGATAGCTCGGCGAGCAGGTCAATGCTCTTAGCCGGCAGACGTTTGGCGGATAGCTTCTCGGCTTTTGCCGCCTTCTTGATTACCTCAATAATTTCATCTTTGGTCAGCGGCTCCAGTACTAAGACGCGAGAGCGGCTGAGCAGGGGATTAATCACTTCAAAACTGGGGTTTTCCGTTGTGGCGCCAATAAGGGTGATGGTGCCGTTTTCCACATGGGGCAGAAAAGCATCTTGTTGAGCTTTGTTGAAGCGATGAATCTCATCCACAAATAATATGGTTTGCTGGCCGAGGCGCTGATTACCTTTGGCAAGTTCGATGACCTTGGTTACATCGGCTTTGCCGCTGGTGACGGCCGAAAGCTCAATAAATTCAGCACCGGTTTCCTGGGCAATGATCCGTGCCAGCGTGGTTTTGCCAGAACCCGGTGGTCCCCATAGAATGAGACTTGTCGGCTGTTTCTTGCTAATAATTTCATGAATAATGTGGCCGTCTGCAACTAATTGCTTCTGTCCAATGACATCGGCGAGTTTCTCGGGCCTCATTCTCTCGGCTAAAGGTTTAGGGGGCATAATCATATTATAGCCTGCTGATTGCATACCTGGAGTGCTTATGCTATAATAATCTTCAAATAGTTCTAAGGCAGCGCTATAAAAGGGCGCTTTTTAATTATATGGCTCAGATTCAAGACCCCACTAAAATCCGCAATATCGCGATCATCGCCCACGTTGATCATGGTAAAACGACTCTGGTTGATGGGTTATTAAAACAGTCTCAAACTTTTCGTGACAACCAGGCCGAGATGACCCAAGAGCTCATTATGGATAGTGGCGATCAAGAGCGCGAACGCGGGATTACCATTACCGCCAAAGTGACGGCTGTTCAGCACGGCGATTACCGCATTAATATTATTGATACGCCAGGACACGCCGACTTTAGTGGTGAAGTTGAACGGACACTCAATATGGCCGATGGCTGTTTACTGATTGTGGATGCCCAGGAAGGGCCCATGCCGCAAACCAAATTTGTGCTCAGTAAAGCCCTGGCCAGTGGTCTCAAGCCGATTGTCATTATTAACAAAATTGATAAAGCTGGCCGGCGACTCGGCGAAGTTGAAGATGAGCTAGCTGACCTATTCCTGGAGCTGGCGGTACACGAAGATCAACTGCATTATCCAGTCTATTATGCGGTGGGGCGTGCCGGTAAAGCTTGGAACACGCCGCCATCTAACCCTGACGAAGCGGCCAATCTCGATTGCATTTTTGAAGCTATCATCCAGGATATTCCGGCTCCGCATATTGAACCTAACAAGCCCTTTCAGATGTTGGTTACTGCCCTGGCTTGGGATAGTTTTAAGGGTAAGTATGCCATAGGGCGTATTACGCGCGGCCAAGTCAAGCCTGGTGACCAAGTGATGTTATGCAAAAAAGACACTCAGCAAGTGAAAGCTAAAATTGAGAATGTTTTCATGAGCCATGGGCTTAAGCGCTTTGAAGTTCCCATAGGCGTAGCCGGCGATATCGTGCAACTTACCGGCGTGGCCGACGCCAAAATTGGTGAAACAATTGCCGATGCTCAGTCGCCCGAAGCCCTACCGATCATTGAAGTAGAGGCGCCCACCCTGAAAGTTTATCTTGGTCCCAACACCAGCCCGTTCAAAGGCTTAGAAGGGGAATTTAACAGCAGCCGTCAAATTGGTGAGAGGCTGCACCAGGAGCTAGAAACTAATATTGGCTTGCATGTCGAAGATGAGAGTATCGGCTTTTTGGTGAGTGGCCGGGGAGAACTACATTTGAGTGTGCTGATTGAGACCATGCGCCGCGAGGGCTACGAGTTTGAGGTTGGTCGCCCCCAGGTGGTAACCAGAGTGGAAAATGGCCAAACGCTTGAGCCCATAGAAGAGCTTATTATTGAAGTGCCAGCTGAACATGTTGGGACCGTTCAACAGGAGCTGGGACAGCGCCGCGCTGAACTCAAAGAGCAGTTTGCCAGCCCCAAAGGCGTCACCAAGCTCGTCTATGAGCTGCCGACACGAGCCCTGCTAGGCTTGCGCAACATTCTGATGACCAGTACCAAGGGCACGATTGTTATGAATAGTCTGATGGTTGACTTCCAGCCGCTAGGTCCTAGCCTGCAGCAACTGCGTAATGGCGCCTTGATTGCCTACGAGTCTGGCATCACGACGCCGTATGCTCTGCAGAATGTGGAAGAGCGCGGGACGTGCTTTATTGGACCGGCTGAAAAGGTCTACGCCGGACAAATTATTGGGCTCAATAATCGTGGTGATGATCTGGAAATTAATGTTTGTAAGGCCAAGCATCTGACTAATATGCGTAGTTCCTCGAGTGATGGAGTCGTCCAGTTAACGCCACCTACCATTTTGAGCCTCGAACAATGTCTGGACTTTATTGAAAATGACGAGTTGCTTGAAGTGACACCAAAATCCTTGCGCCTCCGCAAACGTCAGCTTGACCCAAACGTCCGCAAGCGCCAAACAGCCTGAAGTATCAATTGTGTGTACCAGATGAAGTCGCTACAATAGATACATGAGTCTGTCTGTCAACAAAGCTTTCAAAACTACTCCTCGTTCTCACTTCATACCACCCAGTGTGGCAAAAGATGCCTATATTGAT
>CAYTTW010000008.1:0-21326 GCA_964441005.1 uncultured Candidatus Saccharibacteria bacterium
CTCAATGGCCGCCAGGTAGTAGGCGCGCCAGTCAAAGTTGCTGAGATTAAATCGCTTGCCCAGGATTTGGTTAAACTTCTCCATGGTAATGTCGCCACGGCAGGCGGCATCGTTGTAGTGCCAAAAGGTAGTTTCAATGACGTCGCTCGAGAGTTCACTGGCCTCGGCAATCTTAGTAAAAGCCGCGTGGTAAAAACGTACTAAACAGCCATTGATATCAAAATAGACAAAGCGCACGCCGCTTTTGGATTGCTTTTTGGCCAGGGCAGGGGAGAGAGGACCAATCAGCTCTTCGAGTGATACCTTGAGGACACCTGCAATCTGTTGAATGGTGAAAATCGAGGGGGCCTTTATAGCGCCGCGCTCAATTTTGGCCAGGGTGGAGTAAGAGAGTTTGGCGCGGTGACAGAGCTCCTGTTGTGTCAACCCTGCGGCGAGGCGTGCCCGCTGCAAGCGCTGCCCGAGCGCTCTCTCCGACCCACTACTATCCATAGGCCATATAATACTAGTTTAGCCGCTAAATTGGAAGAGAAACTGGCATTAAACGGCTATCTCTAATGCTTATTAATAAAGCTCAGTCCCGTGACTACCACCACAAAGACCAGCACCGCCACAATGGCGCCAATAGTGACCGCGGCAGCGGTGTTGCTGCCGGTGCGGCGCATGGTTTTAGCATAGATCCAAACGCCTCCACTCAGTGCGATCAATAAAGCAATCCCCACGTTCGACATTGCCTCTAGTATACCTTAAAACGCGAGCTTTTTAGCAAAATGAGACACCTCCGCGCGGCCCTAGCAGCCTTATCTAAGGAGCTAGGGAACCCTCCGGCGCAGGTTTCTCATCGCTCCGGGCAAAAAGTGTGATTTTTGCTCGGGCTGCTTTTCCCAAAACAGTCTAAAAAGCGAGCTTTTTGGCCAATTCAGCAAGAGCAGCCTGGTCCGGCTCGGCGCCAGTAGGCAGGGAGC
The DNA here is from genome assembly GCA_964441005.1 of uncultured Candidatus Saccharibacteria bacterium. GTDB lineage: Bacteria > Patescibacteriota > Saccharimonadia > Saccharimonadales > CAYTTW01 > CAYTTW01. Next base: position 966 of record CAYTTW010000008.1, read on the forward strand.
GAACGTCGCGCTCGTTGTCGACCGGAAAAACCTTGACGTGGGCGTGAGGTACCTCAAATCCTTCAATAATAATTGCCGCGCGTGCCTTGGCAGGGAAGACATCTCGCAGGCGCTGTGCCGCTCCACGGACCGTTTTCATAAGAGCCTGAAAGTCTGCTTCGGGTAGGTCCCATACATGATCTATTTGTTTCTTGGAAAAAACTACCACCATGCCCGGTTGAATGGGGTTAATATCAACGATGGCGAGTGTTTTGTCGTCTTCATGGACTGTATGGGCGGGAACTTCGCCATTAATAATCTTGGTAAAAATGCTGTCGGTCATAGCTCCATTGTAATCTATCTGTACATTTCAACTGGAATTTTGACTAACCGAGCGCGATACTAAAGCATATGTCGATTATTGATGAAGAGCGCCCCGGAGTGGTCAGCGAGGGCATTGCAGCGCCGCCCATTGTGCCTGATGCACTGCCGCTCACTCTCGACAACAATCCAGCGCCTGGCGAGTTGAAACAGCCCTATCAAGAGAGGGTGCGGCCATACTGGCCAGCGGTTCGTCGCGTCGTTGGTAAGCTGGCCTTGTTTGGTGCCTTGACGGCCGGATCAGCAATTGGCGTGGGCACATTTGGGGTGCTGAACAGCCCATCGACCGCTCATATTGGTCCAGTGGTGGCGGAAATTACACCGACTTTTGACCGCGCCGTGACCATTGATGCTGGTCTACCCAAGCTGGGCGATGAGCCCAATACAATCACTCTGCCACTCAAACGTTCGCCCCACAACCTGGGTGCCCATGTGAAGCCGGTGCAAATTCTGACTGGTAGCAAGACGACTTCGTTAGAAGACTTCTTGACTGATCCTCAGACAGCCAAGGGGTTTGCTAACCTATTGGCCGACAACAAGCATACGACGGCCATTGCTCAAGAAGCCTTGTGGCGTCACTGGCTTGGATGGGCCGAAGCCGGTGGGGCAGTGGGGTTAGGTCTGGGGCTTGGTCTGTATGAATTGCTGGGCGCCGAGCGACGCCAGGAACTTCGCCACTATGTAGGCAGACCACAGCAAAAATTAGCAGCGATGACGCTCGCCCTAGTGCTCTTTAGTGGAGGCGTCAACATCGACACTTCAGCGGCGGTGGCGAAAGCGCGGGCCATACCAGCGGACCATATTTTCGATGGTACACCGGCGGTGGGCGCCCACGTCAATGGCGCTATCGGGCGGACAGTCATTGAGAAGTTAATTCCACCTGTTCTCAATTATATGAGTGAAAATAAAGCCTTCTATAGCGGTCTGCACTATACGTTTGATCAAGCTCTGAAGACGCACCCCTTACTGCAAGCCACACCCAACACCATTACTGTTGAGGTTACCAGTGATCAGCACTGCAATATGAATATGAATGAATTCATTGGCCAGGTGGCTCACCAGGCTCACGTTAACCTGGTCGCCACCACAGGTGATAACGTAATTGGTGGCTCACTACTCGACGGTGCTTGCCTGAGTGCTTATTACTATCACCTTAAGGGTATACCGGTGGTATCGGTTGATGGTAATCACGCGCCGGCTAATGGCCCGGCTAAACAGAAGGGAATTACTAATTTAGAAGGCAAAATCCAAGAAGTTGGGGGCGTGCGTTATCTTGGTGACGCGAATCGTGATGTGAGCGTGTTTGGCTACACCGTCAAACAGGTGGGAGCAGAGGATAATCTCATGATGGGCCATCGTTTAGCTAACCTAGCCTGTACCGACCCAAATGGTGTCAATGTCATTATGGGCGCAACTATGGACGCGATTCGGGAAACCTTGCAACGGGGCTGCGCACAGCTGGGGCTATCCGGTGGTCGCGAGTCCACCCTGGTCTGGGTTACCACCTCGTCTGGCGATGTCGTACCTTTATTTAAGGTGGGCACTGCGGGGGGTGCTGGAGACGAGCAAATTACGCTTGGGCCACTCCAAAATCCTGCCCACTTGGCATTGATCCAAATTGATAAAGCCACCCACCGGCCCCTCTACGAACAGTCGCTAGGCTTTTATCCAGACGGTTCGGTAGATATTGGCGACATCACGAGCTGGTCGATGAATCAGTACGCCGGCGCGGCCTCCACGACACCACGCAATAGCGTACAATAATGCTTATGAGCTCACCTCATATTCCAGCTCTGTTAAGTGAAAGCTTGGCTGGTGAGTGCGATGTGACGGTTCTCGTGAGAAAGCGTATTTATAAATACGTTGACGAGCGAAACTGCCACAGCGTGCCGCCAGTCAAGGTTGAAGCTGGAGTGGGGGTATGAGATGAGCTCAATGTCTGGTGCGCGTCGATTACTAGTGGCCTTTTTGGGGTTTTGCTTTGTGCTATTTATGCTAACCACCATTTCGGCGGTGACGATTAGCCAAACGGTGACTCCTAACAACCTGAAGCGTTGGCTACACAACAGCGGCATCTATAGTCACGTCGTCGACAGTGTCCTGCAGCAAAGTCAGGCCAGCCTAGCCACCGAGCAGGCTGGACAACTGCCGCTGGATCGACCAGAACTGCAGGTGATTGCCCGTCAAGTCTTCTCGCCAGCGCTGCTGCAGCACTACACTGAACAATTTATTGATGGCACCCAAGACTGGCTGAACGGCAAAACCGCCAAACCAGCTTTCCAAATCGATCTCAGCAGCGCCAAGGGCGATTTTGCCAAGCAGATTGGCGCGTACCTGCGTCAGCGAGTGAATGCTTTGCCGGCCTGCCGGCTCAATGACGTACCCAGTAGCTTTGATCCATTTTCCATAACCTGCCGGCCGATTGGTGTCGATACCGATGCCTCCATTAAAGAGATTACCGACCAACTGGCTTCTAGTAAGGACTTTCTCTCAACACCGGTTATTAATGCTGACACGCTCACCCTCGATCAAAACGGCAAGCGCCAACCGTTCTATCAAAAGGCTCAGTACGCTCCAACCGTTTACCGCTGGGCCAAAGTCAGTCCCTGGCTGGCTGGCTTGCTCAGTGTCGTAACAGCTGGCCTTTTGCTCTGGGTAACAGTACCAAGGCGGCGCGGCTTGCGCTGGCTGAGTGTCAAACTGAGCGCCATTAGTGCCTTTACGTTATTTAGCGCCCTCATTTTGACGCTCAGTGCCAATAAGCTACAACATCAGATTGGCACGCTCAATGCCAGTAAAGATGTTTTGCAATACACCGGCGTGTCGGTTATTCAGCAGCTTACGCACAGCCTGGCGCATACCAACTTGCTGCTGGGTATTTATTTATCTTGCATTAGTGCAGCCTTAATTGCCGCACTCATCATGACGCGCTCGAAAGGGAAGGTGGTGCCCCGCTCCGAAGAAGCCGTGCCTGACCCCGAAAATTCAGTTCCGAGTGCACCAGACACCTCAAGTAGTCGAAAAGATAAGAGTGTGCCATAATCGCACTTGTTGTTGGAGAGGTGCAGGAGTGGTTGAACTGGGTACTCTCGAAAAGTACTGTGCCGCAAGGTACCGTGGGTTCGAATCCCACCCTCTCCGCCAAAATTGAGTTGTGGCTTTTGGCACGAATCAATTTTGCTGGTGGGATGAGAACCCTTTAGGGTTCGGCGAACGAGGAACGGAGTCCTGAGATAAGTTTACTTAAGCTTAGGGCGAGTACCGCAGGAAGGAGCGCGAGTCAAAGATGAGCGCGATATTCCACCCTCTCCGCCAGGCGTAGTATCAGACAATAAATTGTTTAGTTAACTACAGGGAATTCAGCTTTTTCATAGCCTTTGCGTTACGGGTCAAAGCCATGAGATTCCAAACAAAGGCAATAAGGCCCCACCAGCCTGCTAACAGATTGTGCGTTAATACCTTCTGGTAAACCTCTTTCAATTCGTCTTTTGTCCCTTGGTACGTTCGCGTTGAGCGTTGGGCAAAAATAAGTAAGCCCGTCACTTTAGAGAGTCGCAAATAATACTGTTCCATGGCCTTACAATACACTTTCTATAACCGGTTGAAAATAATACTAGCGCGGATCTTTGCGGCCGGCTTTGAGCATTTCGAGCATTTTTTGTATGCGCTTTGTTCGCGTTTCCGGCCGTTTGGCCTGCTCAATCCACTGGTGATACTCGCGCTGATGCGTGAAGGCCAGGCCTTGGAACTGCTCCAGCAAACCGGCTGCTTGCAGGGCTTGCTGCGCGTCTTTGGCCAGTTCAATTTTGCGCTCGGAGGTGTCTAGCTCAACCCTAACATGGACTTTTTCGCCTGGTGCTTTGGCCAGTTGGGCGCGAATATCTTTGCGCAGCAGTATCATGGCCGATTCGCCACCCATTTTGGCGAGACTACCGGTGTATTTGACTCGATGATCAAAGATGATGCGAACTGGCACAAGATTACCTTTGCCATAAGTTTCTTTAAGATCGTAGGGAAAGGTAACCCAGCCATTCTGCGGCAAATCGCCAGTTTCTTGGATAACCGCTTCAAACTCAATGGGGCCAGGATTCTTCAGCTCTGACATAAAGATAAGTATACCCTTTTAATCACTATTACGATTATAACAAACTTATATTGCTTTTTATTAAATAAAGTGACATTATAATACTCCATGATAGATCGACGCGTGCCAATGGGTGGTGGGTACGACATACATCCTATAGAAAGACCTTCCAAATCGGCCTTTTCTACCGGCAACTTTTACGTGCAGCTGCATCACGATGGAGTCGTTACTCCTACTGCAGTTAATATTGTGCCAATCTCGCCCCAAGAGCGACGGCTGCTGGAGGGTGATTACCTTAAAGATCGATCCCAGTTCCTGCGCATGCTGGCAGCCGGCGCGATTTTCTGGGGCGTAAATGCCATAAAACACTCGGGAGCAGATGCCGTAGTGGCGAGTGGTTCGGCGCTTGGTCTTATGGAGGTATTACCTCTACGAGACGGCATCCTATGGAGCCGACGAGACACACTAAAACATAAAGTATTTGACAAAGAACACACATGGCGCTTTTTTGGTCGACCAGTTGCACTGTCCTTGCCGTTAGATAGGCTGGCTGTTGAGGTTGACTTCATCACCGATGACCTGGGGTATCAGGCCAGTATCCCTACGGCAGATCTTATAAAAAGTGTTGCAGATTTCCCGGGCCTAAGCGTGCACCATAGACGAGGAGCTAAGAAGGTAAGGGCAGAGTTGTGTCCCGGCCCTTTTATTGGCACCATACTGAACCAGCTACATCAAGAAGAATCTAAAGATGCTGCCAACCAATTTATAAGTTCTACTGAGCCTCAGCTCAATGTCATGCATCAAGCCTATCACGCCCTACCTAACGTACCGGTGACTCCTGAATTAGCTAGCGTAAATGAGACGTTACAGGCACAAATGTTCGTTGCAACACTTGGGATCTACGCTACTTTCTTAGCGCATGAACGCACGCGGGTAGCTAATAAACTTAATATCTATGATGCTCAGTTGCCATTGCCACAATCACGTCTCTCAGATACAGACAGGATGCTACGGGATGTGACAACTCCCATGTCGTGGCACGACATTTTAAACTACGAACGAGCCATTCCTAGCACGATTTGAATTGGTAGATGTAACAGGATACAAAAAAAACGCACATCCGATTGCACGTTTTTGACATTACGCACTGGGGTTGTATAGTGTCCGCGTAGTTTATACACTGACTCCTATGGCTAGATTAAAAGAAACGTTTAAGTTCTGCACGAAGTGTCGTGGTGAGCTTGAAACGTCGGACGGATATAAAAAATGCCCAAATTGTGGCAAGCATTACTACTTTAATGGGATCCCAACTGTAACAATAGTAGTGGTAAACGGTAAGCAAGAAGTACTACTCACTAAGCGTGCGATAGAGCCATTTAAAGGTTGGTGGGACCTGCCAGGCGGCTTTGTAGAAGAAGGCGAAACGCTTGAGCAAGCGGTAGCTCGTGAGCTTATGGAAGAAACAGGTCTTGTTGTGACATCAAATATTCAATATTTAGGGTCATACACGGAGGATTATCCTCACCGCGACGAAATTCATCCCGTAGTAGCTGGAGTCTTTAAGACAGAGGTTAATGATGCGGCCAAAGTTGAGGTTGCTGATGACGTATCTGATTATCAGTTTGTTAAACTAAAAGACCTAGAGTTTGAAGCAATTGCTTTTGATAACCAACGAGAATACCTAAAAAAGCTGCTCACTTAGCGTGGCAGGATAGCGGACTTCGTCCTTTTCCGCTCAGTCATGCTCGATGCAAGCATCTGCGCGTGACTTCGCTACACCGAACCTACGACCACGATATTTTTCTGACGAAAAATCTCTAGTCGTAGAACCGAATCTGCAAGTAGACCACGAAAAAGCCCCAGCACAAGGCTGAGGCATTTTCGTGGTACGCGTGGCAGGATTCGAACCTACGACCTTTGGCTCCGCAAGCCAACGCTCTATCCAGCTGAGCTACACGCGCATAAGTACTTTAGTGAAAAAAATAAAGTGATGAGTTGTTAATGAGCTTGTTCAATGTTCAGCTGTAAGAGCAACGCTCATAATTAATTTTGGCCTACCGGCCGCCAGCTGAGCTACACGCGCATAACAGGGGTAATGCTACCATAGATGCTGGTACAATACTACAAGTTGATGCGTTATTCTTGATGAGCTTGGGTGTCGGTATAGAATTGCAAAAGAACTTCTTCAGCAAGCAATGTATCCATTCCGTTCGGTACTTTGATGAGGCGTCCCTCGTTAAAGTCGCGCAAAACGGCAGAGGCATTCTCGGCCGTCATACCAATGGGTACTTCTATTGTAGTTGGCTCAGGAACAGATTCTCGAGTAACGGCCGTCGCTTCTAAGGCTGCTTTACGCTCGGCGACTCGGCGCAATAGATGTTCGGGCACATTACGGTTATCACGTACTGCTGCTTGCAAGTGCTCGGGCAAAGCATCAGCCTCTTCGCCAAGGGCACGCGCGCGAGCCTGTTGAGCACGTCGTAAAAGGTGTTCGGGAACTTCCGTCATAGACATATATTAGCATAATTATGCCAAATTAGCAACGGTAGTTGAGTCTCGTGCCCTGTTACTAAATTTCGTGAAATTGTGAGATTTCTCCTAACGAAGCAATTCAAAATGCTCTAATTTATATGGTAGAAGGGGGGAATATGTCACTACGAGGCACAGTCCGTCGACCACCAGAAAAAGTTGTTCGACGTGAATTCTGGCAACAATATTTAGCTTACTAGAGACCTATCCATCCTTTGCTTAGTAGATAATCTATTCCGGTGTGCCAAAACTTCTGTTTCATGCGAGCAAACAGAAGTTTTTTATTTCGTTGCCGTTTGACTTCGATGACGCTTTTGCTTGCAAAATCAGAAGGAGCAATCTAAGTTAACAATTATGAACAATGCGCCAAAACCACATGTCGATATGGACAGCTTATTTAGCCCTTTCACCGTTGATGCCACCGATGTGACCGCCCTCGAAAGGCTCCAGGAGCAATCAACACACTATGCTAACTGCTTGGGCTTGTACCGCCAAGCCGAAGCGCATGAGTTGCGCCATAGGGCTAAAGTCTGTGAGCTAACTGCCCACCAAATTGGCGAACTGGGCCTTGGCATTCATAATGGTGAGCCTGAAGCGGCCACTTTGGAATTTCAGGTTAATCGTATCGAAGTTATCGAGCACGCGCGTTTTCTCCGTGAGTTACGTGCCATAAAACAACGAGGCTCCTACTAGATTTGCTAAAATAGCCACAATGGGCGTCAAAAAACTTACAGCGGACGTGTTACGCAAGCATAAGGGCATTAGCTTTGTGGGTGTCTCCACCTGTTTTTTCTGCTACGACGGCAGCGGCCAGTTTTTTATGGCCAAGCGTAGCCAAAACGCCCGCGACGAACAAGGCACCTGGGAAGTTGGCGGCGGTGGACTGAAGTGGGGCCAAACGGCTGAAGACAATGTGCGGCGCGAAGTTCAGGAGGAATACGGCGCCTCACCCCTAACGGTGGCTTTTATGGGCTACCGAGACATTTTCCGTGTGCTCGTTGATGGTACGCCCAACCATTGGCTGGGTCTAGACTTTGCTGTACTGGTTAAACGCGAAGAGATGAAAAATAACGAGCCAGACATGTTTGACGACATTGGTTGGTTCACACTCGATAGTTTACCCTCGCCATTGCATTCGCAAACACTGCCGTTCTTTGAAAAATACACTGACCTTATTAAGCCATTTTTGATGACCAAGCCTTAGTGCGAGCTACGCTTGGCAAGGTAGAGTAACACTAGGAACGCGGCAAAAACGGCGAGCTCAAAATATCCCAGAATAAGACCAACCAGGGCGTGTGTCCGGCCGTGCTTATCAGGATGAGCTTTGAAGTCTCTTAACCCTTTGTGGCCAAATACCACTGCCAATACCGATAGCGGCAGGCCCAATAATGGTATGAGCCCAAATACGCCCAAGTAGTAGCTGGCCAAGGCCGAGCCATTCTTGTACGGGATCAGTACTTCCAGGCCTTCGCGCGCCGGCGGCTGGCTGGCAGGTGATGGGGGCACGCTCGGGTTTGTTGGTTCGTCCATTTAAAAGCGGATTTTGCGCATGAGCTTATCAATGGCGTCGTGCTCGCGGTGCTCGAACGGCAGGTATTGACCGAGTAAATCGGCAATTTTATCTTCATCATCTGGCGAGAAGTAGATCGTGATAAACGGCATAAAGCGCTTAAGTGGCAGCAGCATAATACTGCTAATTGGTCCTTCATCGACAATCGAGAACGACTTAAAGAGCGCGTACGGATAAAAGCGTGGTCCAACGTAAATACCGGTTGTATCCACTTTATAGTCGAGCACTCGCGGCTGACGCGAACCTAAATAACCAAGCGTCAGAGCCACAATAGCCACCAGTACGGCCGAGACCACATCGTGCGTAACCAGAAAAATAAGCACCGAGGCGCCAATACCCACCACTGCCAGGATGGCATACCAGCTAGTACTTTTTTGATGGTTAATAAATTCTGAGGCCGACCAACCGACCGAATTGGTGAGTGGTGGCATGGGTGGGGACGCGTTTAAGGTTGAGGGAGCGGGCTGGTCTTCGCTCGCGTAGCGCCACTTCGCGGCGTTTTTGGACGTACGGGTTGTTTTTTTGGATTTTGCCTTACCCTCCGACATAGACTGATTGTATCAGAAGACATCTTGATAATGCTAATCTGGCAGGATGTAACAGTAGCTTTCAAGCTAAGGTGTAAATTGGTATAATCGCCCCGTTGAACAGTCATCATGGAAGGGTGACCGAGCGGTTGAAGGTAACGGTCTTGAAAACCGTCGTGCCGGCAACGGTACCGTGGGTTCGAATCCCACCCCTTCCGCCAGTTCATTCAACAAGCCACATCGACGCGGAGAGGTACCCAAGAGGCTGAAGGGGGCGGTTTGCTAAATCGCTAGTGGGGCCATAAGCCCCAGCGAGGGTTCGAATCCCTCCCTCTCCGCCAGCACCGAATATTCATAGTTTCTGGGCGAAGACAACGGCATCAACAATCTTTGCGCCGGCCGTCTTGAGCACTTTAGCGGCAGCTTCCAGGGTTGCCCCCGTCGTGAGTACATCATCAACTAGTAAGATTGAGCGCTTGGTAATCACTGCTTGGTGCAACGGTCGAAAGGCATGTTCCATCTGCTGTCGTCGTTGCGCGCGACTGGCCCCCACCTGACGGCTTTGACCCAAACGAGCCAGTGTCGAGACAGATGAAAGCTGCAATTGTTTGACTAATTCTCGACTCATCAATCGAGCCTGATCATAGCCACGCTGGCGAACCCGAGACGTCGCCGCTGGAATGTACGTAATGAGGGTGGTTGGATCAAGATAGGGTAGGGTTTCGGCCATATAGCCAGCTAGCGGTTCAGCCGCCGCCGTGGCTCGCTCAAATTTTAAGAAGTGTAGTAAGCGTTTGGCGACATCGCTGTATTCCGTGGCGACCCATACATGACGCAGCGGGCTGTGCCGATGACATTTAGCACAAATTTGGCTGTTAGGCGATGCGGCCCGGCACCGATAACAGCGCGGTGGCACTGGCGGACAAGCGGCTTCAAAACACCAATGACAGATAAGCTGACCCTCGCGGCCACACACTAAGCAGTTATGCGGCGCCACCACGCCTAGCATTCGCTCTAGCAACTGCATACTTTGATCGTAGCAACAGTTCCGCCGCTAACCATGACCACTTCTCGGCCACTTGCACCGCAACAAAGGTGCAAGTGGCTGGTGTTGTGTTTAATATGTTGTAAATAACTGCATTCAGTGGTTGCAGGTGGTATATCGCTAAGCTATACTGCTATTAAGATAAAAACGCAAGCCAAAGACTCATTATCAACCGCCTATCACGGTAAGCGGTAACCTGTGGAGGGTAATAATTATGGCACGACGAAATCGTGATGAGGATTTACTGATGGAAGATGAACTAACCGCGGCGTTTTTAGACGATACCGACCTACCGGGTTCCGACCCTGCAGCTAGTGCAGCGCCAGCCGACGACAATGCACAATGGGATGAAGAGGAAGACAGTGACGCTGTTCCTGGCCAATTAGCCGTTGATGTCTATGAAACCAAGGAAAAGCTAGTTGTTAAGGCCCGCACTGCTGGGGTCAACAAGAATGATCTCGACGTTAGTATTTCTGACAACGTCTTGAGTATCCGTGGTACGCTGTCTGCTGGCACCGAAGATGACGTTGAAAACTACTTCGTCCAAGAGTGTTACTGGGGAGAATTTTCGCGCAGTATTGCCTTGCCAGTACCGGTCAAAGAAGATGAGATTGAAGCTGTATTGAAGGACGGCGTCCTGACAATTAGCTTCACAAAAGTAAAGCAAGATACCGTTAAGAAGATTCAAGTTCTGTAAAAATACCCACGCTACTAAAAAAGCCCGCGGTTAAGACCGCGGGCTTTTTGTTTTTTACGATGCAACCTTAGGGTGAGCCACCACCACTGCCGGTGACTCTTGATAGCACAAAACGGACAATAAACTGAGCGAGCGCTACCACAATCAAGCCAATGACAGCGTAGAGAATGGTGTTTTTGGCACCGGTAACATTACCGGAATCACCACCAGAGGTAATGTAGCGCAACCCACCAACGATGATCATAATCACGGCCACCACACCGACAATCAGGGAGAAGATATTAATAATAGTCGATATGATGTCGTTGATGCGCTGATCGGGCGATTCGCCGCCAATGTTGCTATCGTTTGGGTTACAGTTACCCTTTGCCTTCGTGGCGTCTAGGCTCGCGCCGGCACATAGGCCGTTCGTAATATTATCGGTGGCGGCAGTAGCGACAGCCGGTGCCAGAGTTAATGCTGATAAGCTCAGTAGAGTGAATACAATAAGGCCAGTGCGAATGAAACGCGATACCATAATGTTTTTATACCACAGCCCTCTCCTTAGCCACAAGCCTGATAATGAAAAGAGCTCCAATAATTGGAGCTCTATTGTAAAGCTTATACCGTTTTAGCCAGCAGGGGCCGTAGTAACCCGATCGAGCACAAAGCGCACGATAATCTGGGCCAGTGCCACCACAACTAAACCAATGATGGCGTAGAGAATGGTGTTTTTAGCTCCCGTCACATTGCCGGATTCGCCACCAGAAATAATGTAGCGTAGTCCACCAATGATAATCATGATGACCGCCACCACACCAACGACAAGTGAGAAGATGTTAATGACATCCTTAATGAGGCCATTGACTCGACCCTCAGGCTTGACCGTATCATCTGCACAGCCAGTTGTGTTCAAACAAGCACCAGTTTTCAACTGAGATTGGATGTCGGGTCCTGCAGGAGCGGCTGGATCGGCTGCATAAGCAACCCCTGCCATGCCCACTGCCGGAATTAACAGACCTCCGGAGATCATCACTGCTAGCAATAATGTTTTAATTTTTTGAATCATCTTTAATTAGTTCCTTTCTTTTCTTACTAGAGTTATATCACAGTTATGCTCGGGGGCCAAGACAGCTTTTTATATCAGCTTAACCCTGCACACGGTCGAGCACAAAGCGCACGATAATCTGGGCAAAGCCAGCTATTACCAAGCCAATAATGGCATAGAGCACAGTGTTGCGCGCCGAAGACACGTTAGCCGACTCGCCGCGCGCCAGGATAAACTTCAGACCACCAAAAATCACCATGATAACCGCTATCACACCCACAATAATCGAGAAAATATTGAGACCGTCGGCAATGGCGGTATCAATTTTGCTACCGGAATCGGCGGCGCAGTCATTATTGTTCAAGTTAACACCCTTACAGGTTTCAGTCTTTAGGCCACCAAACAATGCTGCTGCCGGTGTCGTCATAGTGACGGGTATTACCAAGGCGCTGAGTAAACTAAGTAATAGAATGAGTCGTTTCATATATTCCTTATCATTTTAGACGTTAACTCGGCTCAGCACAAAAGTAACCAGGCCTTGGGCCAGCAGGGCAACCACCACACCCATGACAGCATACAGAATGGAGCGCCTGGCAGTAGCCACAGCGTTGGAATCGCTAGCTGAAACAATGAGTCGCAGCCCAGAAATGATTAGTACAATGACGGCCGCAATGCCGATGACAATGGCAAGTATCTGAACCACTTTCGTAATAATGCCGTTCGGGCCGGTTATGGGATTTTCATCTGTGTCAGAGCCGGTTCCCGGCTTATTGTCCTGGCACACGGCGGCGTTCGGAGCACTTTGACAGGCGGGGCCCAACACGTCGACCGCCAACGCTGCACTGGCCGGCATAAATACTAGCCCCAATGATACCGCAATGCCGAGCAGTAACTTTTTCATCCAATTTTCCCCAGCACAAACGTCACAATGGCCTCCGCCAGCAGGGCAATAACTAAACCAATGAGCGCGTAAATAATTGTTTGACGAGCCTTGGCTACACCCTGAGGATCACCTTGCGCGGTAATAAATTTCAGACCAGCGAGCATGATAAAAATTAAGGCCACGGCACCAATAATGGCAAAGACGATTTTGAGCGCCACATTAACGGCGCCAGCGTCAGCATTGACTTGCGGCAAGTGGGTGTCACAGTCACCACCCTGGGGGCAGTTACTGAAAATGCCGAAATAACGAACAAACCACAGACTAATCATCTTAGCTAAACCTTCCGGCAATAAATGATACAAGGGTTGCCGAACCAACGGCAATAACTAAACCAATAATCGCGTTAATAATGGTCGAGCGAGCTTTTTGGGTACGATCCGGCTCACCCTGACTGGTAACGTACTGCACGCCGCCGTAGACCACATAGCCAATAGCCAAAATGGCCGCAATCCGAAGCAGCGCCTCGACAACTGCAAAGCCAATCAACCAGATGTTGTTGAGCACAAATTGATGGTGTGCATCGGTCATTATGATATGGCAGCCATTGAGCCCGGAAGGGTCTGGCTGAACATCGAGATATTTGTACCAAGCTGGCAGGCCAAAAAAGGTTTGATTTTTATAAGCCGCGCAATCGACAGCTAGAAAATGAAGGCTTTGTACGTAGTAGATTAAAGAGGAGAGGAGTTGGATCATTTAGAAAATACCCCCGGGCGTCAGCCACTGCAGGAAGGCGAAGAGAAATATGAAGGCCACTAGCGCAATGCCGGCGTTGACGACGCGTGATTTGGCGCCAGCGACTTTATTGGGGTCGCCACCAGCCGTCGTATATTGTATGCCGCCAACAATGATCATCGCCACCACCACCAGCCCGACACCGACCGTCAGAAAGTTAACGATTGGGACAATTACTTTTTTGATAATTGGATTCTCTTTAATGCAGGTCTGGAAATCCTTGCCGGTACAGGTTTGCTCTGATTCTTGACGGTCAATAGTTGATTCGGCCGGCGCATTGGCGTTCTCATTGGCACCACCTTCGGCTTGGTTCGGCAATCTGCCGCCAAAGGCCGTATTACAATCCACTCGCTGAAAGGTTGTACCATTGCCATTATCGCTACCATTTACTTGATAGCACGTATTGGGCGTTTGGCCGCCGCCGTAGCGGACATACCCAACGCTGCCACCTTTCGGGGCGGGGCAGGTGTACGCTGACGTCGTTTTATCGTCCTTATTGTATGGCTGCCCATCAACGTCAAAACAAAATGACGGACAATTATCGGTCGTAGACGTCACCTTATTGCCGTCGGCACAGGCCACTAAGGGATCGGCACTGACGCGCACCGAGTGCGTGAGGTGAGGCAGCAGAAGACAACTAATAAAGATGAGCGCGAGGGCCACTAAGAGTCTGCTTGCTATAAACCGCTTTTTTGTCTTCGAAAGCATAGGCTAACTAATTTCTCTAGGGCCAGCATAGCACATAACGAGCAGTGATAACATAATTTCCAGGCCAATCTGGTTCGTCTCCGTAAAGCTTAAGCACTATGTATCTTAGCCCCGTATCCATGTAAAATGAGAACGGTCTCTTTCTGTTCAAAGGTTTGTTATAGTTAGACTAAAATGAAACAACGCGTTTTTCTTATTTCGGTGGCATTGCTCCTGGTGAGCACCGTTGTTATGGGTCTATGGCCTGCCCGGGCCCAGGCCGTCAGTGCCACGCAGATAACCGAAAGTGATATTAAGACTCGTACGACGCTCAAGTGGATTAATCACGCGGTTATCGAGGCGCAAGTTGGCTCGGTCACTTTGGACTTTCTGGGCACTAAAACCTTTGATCGAAATGACCTGGTTGACAATGCTTACGTCTATAAGGTCCAGAACTTCGACTGTTTTGGCCAAATTAAACTGAAGTCTAATCAAGGCAGCAGTGATCCTAGCTTTACGCCGGATATTACGACAGGATACTTGGATCTTGATTATAAGCCGAGTGGCGGGGCGGGAACCGCCAAGTGTCAAAACGTCGGTGGTGGTGGCAGCAGTCTCAAGTTTCCCCTTGGCTCCCAACCTAACTTCGATATTCGCTATTACGTAGTTCCAGGGGATCCAGCACAGAAGCAGATTAATCGGGTCGATCTGCCGCAAGATCAGCTCGGCAGTTGGTCCTTTGTATTAGTGCCGCCGGAGAACGGCGTGCCGCTGGGTACCTACTTGCGTAACGGTGAGACGAATTCAAACTCCTGCCAAGACCGTTTGCTTCGCAATGGTGACACCTACGAGATGTATGAAATGCAGGTCGACAGCAATGGTCACCAGGTGACCGATAATGTGGGGTTGCCGAGTGGTGAAAAATGCTACTTTGCCCACCCGGGCAACACTGGAAGCGCCGGGGTAGAGTCTGGTAAACCTGGTCAACGGCTTGGCCTGGAAACTGCCGGGAGCAGCACCCCAGGATCGATTAGCCCGACTTCTGGTGGTGGCGCCGTGGCCGCCTCGTGTCACACCCGTTTGACCGATCCACTGACGTGGTTTATCTGCCCATTATCTGAGGCCGCCAACAAGGCGGTTGAGCAGCTAGATAGCGCCATTAGCCACGAACTAGTGCTTAAGTCTGATGAGTTCTTTAATGAAAATGATCAATCGCCGCAGTCGCCCGGAACCAACTTCTTCAAAATCTGGAGCGGGGTGCGTTACTTGGCGCTCGGTGTATTAACCATTATTGGGCTCATGATGGTGATTTCCCAGGCCATTGGCATTGGCCCATTTGATGCCTACACCGTTAAGAAATTAATGCCGCGCTTGTTGGTAGCGGCTATATTAATAACGCTTTCGTGGGATCTCGGTAAGTTAACTATAGACATTGTTAATAACATTGGCTTTGGTGTGCGAGCCCTGATTTACGCGCCCTTTGCCGATCCGCACGTCCTGGATGATATTCATAATATTTTTGCCTCGGGTAGTGCGCAGCTGGTCGGCAGCCTAGGCCTCGCCGGCCTCGGCATTTTTGCCGCCTTTGGTGGGCTCAGTGTCCTGGGTGTGTTGTCGTTTGCACTGACGGCGCTGTTGGCCGTCTTGATTGCCTTAATGCTGCTTATTTTCCGGCGGATTGCCATCGTGCTACTCATGGTGCTATCGCCAATTGCCATAGCCTGCTACATCCTGCCCAATACCAAAAAAGCCTGGGATCTATGGTGGGATAGCTTTAGCGGGGCACTGATGATGTTCCCGATTTTGGTTGCCTTTATCTCGGCTGGCCGGGTGGTGGCTTACGTGTCAGTCAAAACCGAACCCGGCTTATTGGGAGCCATTGCCGCATTCGTATCGTACTTTGGACCCTATTTCTTGATCCCTGCCACCTTCCGCCTAGCCGGCGGCGCCCTAGCGAGCGTTGGAGGTGTAATTAACAATCGTAGCAAGGGCTTATTCGATCGCAACAAGAAGTTCCGTTCAGCACAAGCCAAAAGAACGCGTGAGAACATTGCGGCGGGCAAAAAGTTTGCTGGTGGTACCGACACCAACTTACGTGGACGCATGAATCGCGCTTTACAAACCGGAACACTTATGGGGCAAGCAGGTCTTGATCCACGAAAGTGGCGCGGCCGGACACGCGCAGCTCGTTCGGCACGTACTTCTGCTTTATCCG
This sequence comes from uncultured Candidatus Saccharibacteria bacterium, assembly GCA_964441005.1. Classification (GTDB taxonomy): domain Bacteria; phylum Patescibacteriota; class Saccharimonadia; order Saccharimonadales; family CAYTTW01; genus CAYTTW01. Next base: position 17,382 of record CAYTTW010000008.1, read on the forward strand.
CCGAAGCCGAAAAAAGTGTTGCCGTTAAGGCCGTCCTGGGCAATGACGATCTCTTAGCGGCGAGTCTCCACGGACGCGGCACAGAAGACGACGCGCGGGCGTATCTAGAAAGTATTGGCCAGCGCGGTAATGAACTCGACCAAAATGTAGGATCAATAGTGCAAGCGCGGCGCGATATGGGCTATGAGGCCTATCAGGATTTTGCAGCTGCTAACCTAGCTGGAACGGGAACGGGTTATAGGAGTGGTCCGGCCGAAATGCTTGAAACGATTAACCGTGTAGCGGGCAATGATCGTGCCCGGGCAGCTCGAATACTTAATAGTGCCCGGAGCCAGGCTGAAAGAGCTCGACGAGGTGATCTGTATGGTGCTGGTTTTGCAACCTCAGCCGATCAAATGACTCAGCTATATAGGGGACAAACAACAGCTGCTGCTGTTAACGAGGTCATGACTGATGAAAGTCTGAACACTAAAAGTGCTGCTGAGCTCGGCACCTCACGCAATAACGCTCTTGTAAATATGGTACCTGCGGTTTTGCGCAGAATGGCTAACGCTGACTATGGGGTAACTCAAGCCCAAAGTGCACTTGCCAGTGCCCAAGCTGGAGGTAATCCAGCTTCAATTGCCGCAGCTCAAGCAACCCTTGATACAGCTACTCACGACCAAAAACGCATCTATGCACATACGGCTTCATTCCTTGATATTGCCGGTTCGGCCGCTCCCGAAAATGCGCAAGTCATCGGTGCATTGATGGGACAACACACTGGTGGTGCAACAGCTGAACGCTATGTTACGCGCCAAGCAACTGATCTTAATGGCAACCCAGCAGTTGACTCTACTACTAATATGCCAGTCATGGAGACGGTAGGGGTTGGTAGTCGAGCAGAAACATGGGGCGATGCCATGGAGCGTATGCGTAGTGACCCAGAATTTCAACAATACCGACGTGAATATGGCAATGCAGCCCAAGCCGCAGCAGCAGCTGCAGCAGGCGCTCCGCCACCCGGTGCCGCCGGAGGCGGTGGAGGAGCGGGTGGTGGAGCTGGAGGAGTATCCGATCGCCGTCTGAAAAAGAACATTCACTATCTACAAATGGTCAATGGAATAAAACTCTATCGTTTCCAATATATTTGGAGTAGCACAGTCTACGTAGGGGTTATGGCCCAAGATTTATTGGAATCACATCCTGAGGCCGTTACCAAAGACAAATTCGGATTTTACCGAGTTGATTATAATGTTCTCGGTTTAGAAATGATGACCTGGGACGAATGGCTGGCCCACTCTACCTCCCGAGCATCATAGATCATATCTATACCTTAACCTTGACTTTGCATAAAGCTTGTGCTATTGTAGGTATATGTCAGAAGATCGGCTTTACGACCCTAATTTAGCCCTTAAATTAACAGCGGAGATTTCCGGACCTCGGACTGCTGCTGTACTTACTCCTGAGCCGAGTGTTATTCATGATCCAACATTTGAACGTCATGGCCGTGGCTTCATGAGCGAGGCATTTACCGCTGTAGCTGGGCTTACAAAAGTATTAACACCTGAAGGGCGCGTAGAGCGAGCCCGAGACAAGGCTGCACGACTACAAAAACAGCCAAGCGTTATCAATTACATGGCGAATCGAATGGCGAATCCACGAGATGGGCGCACCGATCCTGCGGAAAAAATTGGCTGGGTTGGTACTCATAAACGAGAGCTTAGCACTCCTTCGCACCCCGACGACGAGGCAATTCCTGCTAATGTACGCCCTGAAGACCTCAGCAATTTAGGCTATCAACTCATGGGCAAAACACCGTCTGAAGTAGCCTTTAGAAACTCGCGGCGCCCAGTAACGAGTGGAGAGAAAGCTGGGTCGCGCCGCTTGGAAAAACACTGGGAAAAGCGAACGCGAGCCCAAAACCTCAGTAAGTGGTTCAGCGACTCTTATCGCTGGTCATTGTCACGCGGACATCATCGGCTGTCAGATTCAGAGCAAGGTCACACGCGCAAAACCTTACGGGCTATCAGGAAACAAGACCATAAAGACGAAAAGCATATGAAAGCTTTTATCAAAATCGGTAATAGCAATGATTGGCGCGGTGCCGCAAACAACTGGCGAATTAACCGAAATCTCAACCGGGCCGACCGAATCGAGCGCCAGATTCTGGCTCAACATGATGTGCAGGCTCAAGAGGCCGATCGAGTGCGGAACCGATTGGAGCGGCGCGAAGCCAAGCTTGATCACAAGCAGGCCGTCTATTTGCATCTAGCTCAAATTGCTTTGGGTATGCCGTCTACAGTTACTGAGCGCGACGGCGTTACGACACCCGTTCCGCGTAATGCTACTGAACGCTTGATGGCACGACGCATTGCCAAGAGTGCCCGCAAGCATCCTGGCCAGCTCACCCGATCTATGAAACACATGAGCGGCTGGCGCAATGCTAGTTTGGCCCGGGTGACAGGTGACCCAACCAACCCAGTTGATACGGGGGCGATTGGAAAGTATGAGCAAATTGCCCAGGAGCACCGTGACGAACGCGATGAGCTACGTACACGGCAACCGGCTAAACAGCAAAATCGCATTCAAAAGGGCATTGATTTTAACCAACGCCGCACCAATCAGACGGAACGCGGCAAGCAACGCCGACACGATGCTCGCCTGAGCGTTGAACGCCAGACCGTAGCCGCCGCCAACGCCACCGGCCGGGGCGTGAAGCGCGCTACCTTAGCCAGCGGCCGAACTGCCAAACATGCAGTTGTAGCCGTTGGCCGAAGTGGCAAATGGGTTGGCCGCAAGGCTCAGCGCGTAGTTCGCCGTCATCCTTAACCGCCACTAACCATTACTCTAGCGACCATACTGCCTATGGCTTATACTTAGAGCCATATGGCGACGTACAAGGTTCTGCAAGATATTGAGGCGGAAGATAAGTTTCTTGGCCCGCTGACACTCAAGCAGTTCATTATTGCTGCTATTACGGTTGTTAGTCTGTATCTTGATTTCCTCACCCTGGTGAAGCACTTGTGGCCAATCACGCTCGTTTTACTGCCGGTTACCGGCTTTGGAATACTATTGGCCTTTCCTTGGGGACGCGATCAGCCAACCGAGGTCTGGCTGCTGGCTAAAATTCGTTTTTTTCTTAAACCACGTAAGCGTATTTGGGACCAGAGCGGCCTGAAAGAACTAGTCACCATTACGGTTCCCAAACACATTGAACACCAGCTCACCAACAACCTCACGCAGTCAGAAGTTCGTAGCCGCCTGCAGGCCCTGGCTAACACCATTGATAGTCGCGGCTGGGCAGTTAAAAACGTCAACGTGAACCTGTATAGCCAACCCGGCTATTTGAGCGCTAGTACTGATTCTGACCGCTTAATTGACCCGGCCTCCATTCCCCAAGAAGTGCCCACTACTGTTGTCACGTCTCAAGACGATATGCTAGACACTGGTAACCGCGTGGCCCAACAGTTTGACGTGCTCATGAACGCCTCCGCCAACGCCCACAAGCAGGAGCTAGTTGATCGCATGCAGGGCAACCAGCCTGCCGCCGCGCCGGCCGATTACTGGTTTATGCACGAAGCCCCAAAAACCAACCAGCCCGGTTTGGCCACCTTTAATCAGGCGGTCGTACTGCCCGGCACGGACGACGATAATGCCGCGCAGCCCACGGCTGAAGAAACAGCGTTGCTGGAAAAAATGCATGATGCCCAGAAAAAAGCCGTGAAGTCCGGCTATGCCCACCTTAAAACCATCGAGCCCTTGTCGTTGAAAAAAGGGTCGTCAAGCGCTCCACCCAGCGAGCTTCCTTCGGTGACAGTCCCGGCTGATCCTGCTATACTGGAGCTTGCTAAAAATGACGATTTAAATGTGGCCACCATTGCTCGTCAGGCGAATAAAAAACCCCGCCGTAAATCCCCGCCTGATGATGAGGTGGAGGTGCCATTACATTAATTCAACCCCTCG
>CAYTTW010000009.1:0-20066 GCA_964441005.1 uncultured Candidatus Saccharibacteria bacterium
CGTTAAGGTAAAGGCCGACGCACCCTTGGGACAGTTTTGCAATTACGCCACCCTCTCGTCGGTCGAGCAGACAGTGCAAACCGATACGCCCGTCTGCCTGACAGTGGTGCCGCCAGCCAGGGTTTCAGCGGGCCCTCCGGCTGATACGACCCTGCCCTTAACGCCTACCCCTTCACCCCAACCAAGTCCCGCTCCACAGCCAACGCCGACCCCAAGTCCTACACCAACTCCAACGCCAACGCCAGCTCCCACGCCTCAGCCTGAAGCCAGCTGCACCCTTCTCAATGCCACGTTCAAGTCACGTACTAATGTTGAATTTGAAGCCCGGGCCTCAGCCACCAACGGCGCGACCGTTCAGTCTTTTGAGTTTAATTCTGGAACTGGCAAGAAGCTTACCTTTGATATGCATGGTGCCAAGGGCGATGTCTTTCACACCTTTAGCTTTGACTATCCTGGTTCGCCTGCACCCAAGACCTATCAGGCCAACGTGATTGCTCACACGAGCGTTGGTGATCGCCCTGCTACGGCCGACACCACTTGTAGCCGGAGCATCACGATTGAGAAAGCGCGAGTCGCCCTCGTGACCGTTGAGAAAAGTGTGACCAAGGGGTCAGAAGCCCAAGTTAGCAAAGTTAAGGTTAATCCCGACGAGCAATTTATTTTTAACTTCAAAGCCAAAAATATTGGTGATGCTACTGCCACAAACTATCTCTTGCCCGAAGATAACATCAAAGACGCCCTGGAGTATGCTGATATCGTTGATCTTGGTGATGCTCAGCTGGTGAAACCCTATGACCAAACGAACATCCTACAGTGTAACGGCCTCTCCTTAAAACCCTGCGAAACGGTTCTTAAAACCGTCACTATGCGCTTAAAGAAGCAATTGCCGCTGACCAATACGCCGCCGAGTAATCCAGAAAGTTATGACTGTCAGATTCAAAACTCGGTAGCTAGTACCACCGTTATTGTTAATATCGATAAATCCAACTGCATACCGAAAGTGATTGAGCAAACAGTTAGTACTACCCTTCCCAACACCGGTCCTGGCGATAGTCTGATCATCGCCATTGGTCTGGTCATTGTAGCTGGTTACTTTATGGCCCGCAGCCGCTTAATGGCCCGCGAACTTGATGTCGTACGGCACGAATACGCCGCTGGAGGTTCACAATGAGCGAGCACTTCTCGTCCAGTCCAGAACACCACGCTCCTCGCTATGAAGCTAGCCCAGAGCGTTCCACGCACCCCGCCGAACACCACGAAACCCCCGCAAGGCACGAAGCCCAAGAGGACCTGGCCAAGATCCAAGCCACTATCCAAAAAGAGGCTCTCAGCAGCCGCGATCAACCAATTGAGGCCCATGCGGAAAGACCTGGCGCCTCGCAATTAGCTATAACCAAAGAGTTAAAAATCCAAACTTATCGTAAAACCCTTGCCCAAGTCCGAAAACATTTATCCAGTCCTGCAAAAACCTTCAGTCAGTTTATTCATCAACCCTCGGTTGATCGAGTGAGCCGCTGGAGTGAAAAATCGGTTGCTCGACCGTCAGGTCTGCTTGGTGGCAGCTTGTTAGCCTGCCTTGGTAGTGGCGTGGCCCTCTATCTTGCCAAGCATTATGGCTACCGGTACAACTTCTTGTTGTTTGCCATCTTGTTCATTGGGGGCTTTGGCGTTGGTCTTATCGTTGAGCTACTGACTAAGCTGGTGCGTCGTCCTTAGGTGCTGGAGACTTTGGCTGTAAGTGACCCTCTTGATCGATAAAGATAGTATCTTCCGCAGCGGCCTCAGTCGTCTCGCTTTTATCGGTGCGCAAGGAAATTTCTCCACTCGTTGGTGGCGTTGAAGCTGGTGTTGGTTTAGCAGATTCCAGAGTTTGTTTTAATTCATCGGCAATACCGGTAACTTCTTGCTTGTCGAGCTCATTACTCGAAATGTTTTGGGGTACGGGTGACGGTGTCGAGGTGGATGGCGGTGGAGCTGGGGTTGGCTGCAGGGGTGGAGGCGTTGTCGGGCTGGTGTAACCAGAGGGTAAGCCCGTGCTAGGAAAAGCGTTGGGATTAAATGAGGGTTGAATGTTGTTCAGCGAACCGCTTGTGGCAAACGGAGAGGCCGCTGGAGAGCCTGTAGGTGAACTGGCTGGAGTCTGAAGCGGATTCGAAGCAAATGGTTGACCTGGGGCCCCAGAAACGGGCCGTGGTGCATTTGGACCGGCGGCAAATGGGTTCCCGGGTGCGGGTGGCGTGGTGGTCCGCCGCTTGGTAAGCCACTCATCAAGAAATGATGAACCCGAAGCGGGCATGGCTGGTCGAGCGCCTGGAGCTGGTGCGGCTCCCAATGGCTGTCCAGCCGCTGGGGGCATTCCTAAAGGCTGACCTCCCGATGGTGTGCCAAAAGCTGGACGCGGTTCTTCCTTAGTCCGCAGACGATCAAAAATCTCTTTCTCGACAATAGCTTTGGGCCGGCCGAATTTAGCCGCTGATAATTGTTTTAGGGCCTGGGCTAATTGTTTGTAAGTTGTCCCGAGCGGTGGCATGGTAGCCATACTAAAAGGCTGGGCCGGAACTCCGCTAATGAGCATGCGTACGACCGTATTATAGTTTGGTAGACGTTGGAGATCTTCGCTATCGAAGATGGGTGCAAACTGCTTAGCCAGAAACTCCGCGTCATTGGTACCGACTCGGAACGACGCAATCGAACCCACGTTACCAAAGACGGCATCTCGGATTTCATCACTTAGCTGGGTCGTAAACTGGTTGGCCACCGTCAGGGTCAGGCCATACTTTCGGGCTTCAGATAAGATATCTGCAAAAGACTCCGTCGAAAAGTTTTGAAACTCATCAACATACAGCGTAAAGTCTCTACGCTGATCTTCGGGTAGTGTGGCGCGGCTCATGGCGGCTGCCTGGAACTTCATGACAAAGATCATGCCCAGCAGTTTGGAGTTTAATTCACCCGAGCGCCCCTTGCTCAGATTGACCAAAAGAATTTTGCCCTCATCCATAATTTGTCGTAGATTAAAGGCGCTCTTTTGCTGCCCGATCACGTTGCGCATCATCTCGTTACTAAGGAACGCACCAAATTTACTGACAAACCAACCAAGTACTTCACTCTTGTGGTAATCACTCGTCGCGGCCATTTCTTTATTCCAGAAATCAAGTACCGTTTGATCAGTTACATACTGCTTTAACTGGCGTTCGTATTGTTTATCCGTAAAGACCTTCGGAATATCAATGAAAGTGCCGCCTTCGGGATTAGCCATGACCGTCAAAGCAGCATTGCGGAACCAGTGTTCATAACGCGGGCCAATAATACCCTGGTGCTGGGGATCGTATAATTTATACAACATGGCTATAGCCTCTTGAATTAAGAAATCTTTCTGGTCGGGTGTATCAAATTCAAAGAGGTTGAGGCCTAAGGGATAATCCATATCCGATGGGCAAAAGTAAATGACATCTTCGGTTCGTTCCCGTGGCACCATAGATAGAATACGCTCGGCAGCGTCACCATGGGGATCGATAAAGGCGAAGCCGCGTCCCTGAAGCATATCTTGTAAGATAAGGTTTTCCATAAAGGTTGACTTACCGGTGCCAGTTTGACCAACGATGTAAACATGACGACGACGGTCTTCATCTGTTATGCGGATTGGTTTCTTGACGCCGCGAAAAACGTTGTAGCCCAGAAGCATGCCTTCCTCCGCAATGTTGCGTGGTCCATCGACCTGCTTCGATGCCTGACGTTCTAACTGAGTGGTTGGTACGTTTTGTTGATCCGGAAAATGGAAGATTGTTGCAAGTTCAACAGCATTTAGAATGTTCTGACTGCTCTCCTGCGGGAAGAAACGCAGTATGTAGGCCGTTACAAAGCGTTCAATATCTTTGGCCGGGGTGTATTTAAAGCCATTCCTACCGGGTGCATCAAAAAGCGCAAAGGTAGCAATAATGTTGTTAAGAATTGCTTGAGAGCGCTGAGCAATATTTGATGAGGCTATAACTCGTATGAGCACTTCATAGCCGGGATGCCTGGTTTTGTCATCGATAGCATCAACAATCGATTGCTCAATAGCCGACAGTTCCGGTTTGTCACTACCCTTATCACCTTTATCCTCGGGTGGTTTATTGAGGGCCGTGATACCTTGAACTACCAGAGAGCCAACTTTAGCAGCTCCCTTCTTACCTTCTTTGCCTTTGCGTTTTTTGCCAGCAATCGCCGTGGCTTTTTTGCGCCAGGAGGGATCGGCAGGTCTTAGGAGTATCTGAATGCCCACGCCATCCTCTTTATCGAGCGTCGATAAGGCGTTTAACAGAGCTTGCATAGCATCGCGCTTAAGATCTTGGTAAGTCGCAATTGGATAGGCAAAACTCTCTTTAAGAGTTAGTTCGCCACCAATGGTACCGCTGATACGACCGACGGGGCTAAAGATGTTGTGCTCGGCCACCTCTTCTAGGCGCGCCGCTGGGTAGGAGCTAACAATGGCTTGTTGAACAACTTCAACCATCGTTACAGGCACGGCGGCATAGAAGTGGACAAAGCCCTTTGAGCCAACGATCTCAAAGGCAAAGTGTCGCTGGCCATAGAACTTACTCTTAAAGCCCTTCTTCAGGGTGCTGGCAATAATGTTATAGAGGACCTGGGCCTTAGAGATAGTTTCCTCAGTAACGTCACGGACATCGCGCCCATTACCTTCCGTATCTTCACTGGGTGGTGGCAAGTGGATAAGCAGCGGTACCATCTTGAGACCCCGCTCAAAATTCTTTTGCTCACGCAGTAAACGCCGCGAGTGAAAGTAAATAACCAAGCCCAAAGTACTGGCCAGGGCGAGAAAGACGACTATGATGACTAGCAAAGCACTCACGTCTGGCTCACTCTTCGCTTACTCTTATTTCCTTGTTATACCGCTTCTTTATGTAGTCTGCTTTAATTTTGTTTATTTCACGATTTTGAACTCTGGGATCATCCTTCGTACGCTGGACAATGGCCTTAGCCTTATTGACCCACTCTTTTTCAATCAGATCAACATCGTCGGCCATGAGAGGTGTATCGTCGATAGGTACAGCAGTGGTGGGTGGTGATGTCGGTGGTGGAGCTAAGCTGGATGGCACCTGGGCTGCAACAGGCACCACAGGGCTGGCTGGCGCCGGTTGTGCAGAATTTGGTAACTCTGTCGAGCGCTCACCAGGAGGTGCTTCAGGCGTATTTTGAACAGCACTATTTGAGTCAGCCCCCTGTTCTGGAGTGGGGCTAGGCAAATCAAAACTACCTGGTGATGCTAGCGTATTCGGATCCATGATGCTGCCCAAATTATAGCAAACAGCAAAGATTATCAACAGTAACTATAAGTGGTATGACAGCTTAGTCCGACTGATGTACCAACCTAAACCAATGATAATTAGCCCTAAAAGAATAAAGTCTGGCCAAGTTAACTGATTAATTGAACTAAGTACAAGTATGAGGGTAGGAAGCAGGGCTAGGCTTGCGGACAAGAGAAAACTAGCTGACTTCCCTAGCTTTTCATTCTTACCAAACCAACGCCCAGTAACCCAGCGTAGCGGTAAGAAAATACCAAAGAAAATCAGAGTAAATGGCACAATCAAGACCACTTGCGGCAAACGATGTGGATTGGTTAGCAGTAAGAAACCTAATAAACCAAACCAGATACCAATGCTAACAAGAGGTTTTTTGTTAATTCTTAATCGCGCCATAACGGTAATGATAGCCTACTCGTTAGCAACAAAAAATGCCAGGCAAAGCCTAGCATTTTAAAGCAAGAACAAGGAGCTGGGACGGTAAATCCGCTCTAAATAGTTTGAATAAATAGCAGTTACCGTCCGCAGCTATGACTGACCGCTCTTCTCCGCTTTGAGGCGGATGGGAGCGATGTTCGGCAGAGGCCGAAAGTATGAGTTTTTGTTTTATGGACTCATAGTTCCACCCTACCGAACCAGTACTTAAAAGTCAAGTTACTTTGTTGTGTTATACATAACAGTAATCTGTTAATAGACAATTTAAACTGTAGTATAGTCCACTACAAACGACCAACCTGAGCTAATTTGCTTCATCAAAATGTACATTAATGTAATAAAATCTAGTCATAATCAATAGCAAAACACTGAGCGAATTTGCTAGCTTTATATTGTCTACATTATACAAAAATGCCGAACACAAATTTTTAAAAATGCACTAAATGCTTTTTAAAAATGAGCCTTCCCTGCTTTAATTTTTTATCTAATTACCTGCCACCTACGTGGCTTGAATAAACGACTACGTAGCCCACAGGCTTTCAGACAAATAACCAATTTTAAAATTCTGCTTTTTAAAAGCAGTTTCGTTATGACTTAGTTTTGGCTTATTACCTACCTAGCTCTCCATAAGGCACGAGCTATAACGTACCTGAGCAAGCCCGGGATCCCACTAACCCACCTTGCGCGTAGGCCCGTAGGCCTTTCGCCAAAAAACACTGTCTAGCTTTTGAGAGCTCCATGACAGGACGTGGAGATATAGGTTTCAATGATCTTTGCGGTAATTATGTAGTGACAGCCGACGCTTCTAGTGCCTATTTTGAGCATTCAGCTGCTTTTAGGACACTATTGTTTAAGCAGAAACTCAAAAGTTATGCACAGCTTTATGAAAATTTAGGCATAATCGTTATTGACAGCTAAAAGTACAATTTATAAGATAGGCGTAGCACTTGAATAAAAATAGTGCTCAAAAACAAAAAGCTACAAAACAACGGCTTCTCGCAAGCCGTTGTTCCATGAAAAGAAAAGCACTAAAAATAAAAGTCAAAAACTCGGCCAAAATCAAAACATAGACGATCCGCGCTTTACGCGGATCGTTTTTCATTTCCGCCTATGCTTGCGTATTTGGATAGGCAGTGCCATACATATAGGTAGATGAGTGCACGGGTGCAAAGCATTACCGAAGCTGGTGGGCTGGGCACAATTGTAGATATTGAATGTAATTTGAGTAATGGCCTCCCCGGCATTGTTATTGTTGGTTTTGCTAATAAAGCTGTTGATGAAGCTAAGGAACGAGTTCGCAGCGCTTTTAGTAACACTAACTTAGAATTGCCACGCAAACGCATTACGATCAATCTTGCCCCAGCTGATCTACCCAAGGACGACACGAGCTTTGATATGGCTATGGGGACCGCTATATTGCTGGCTAGTGGCCAATGTCAAACCTCGCAGAGTAGCGCTGAAGTGTTTATTGGAGAGCTTGGTCTTGATGGCCGCGTCCGAGCGGTTCGCGGGATTATTGGCAAGCTACTGGCAGCCCGAAAAAGCGGCATCAGTACTTTTTGGATACCGAAGGATAATCTGGCCCAAGCCAAGCTCGTGCCTAAGATTACACTCATTCCTGTTACGAACTTGCGCGATATTTACCTGCATCTAAACCAGACAGTAAAGCTGCCTATCGTTCGGACCGGCAAAGGCCAATTTGCTGTTGAGCCGTCAACCTACTCCTACGACTTCAATCAAATTGTTGGGCAGTCACGCGCCAAGCGAGCTCTAGAAATTGCTGCCGCGGGAGCTCATAACATTCTTCTCAATGGTCCACCTGGAACCGGGAAAAGCCTTCTGGCACGCGCTTTGCCGTCGATTCTGCCGAGCCTGAGCCAAGAAGAAGTTTTGGAGATTACCCATTTACATAGTCTGGCGGATCGACATTATGACTCAATTATCAGCGAGCGACCATTTCGATCGCCGCACCACAGCGCCAGCAGTATTTCAATTATTGGTGGTAGCCAACATCCCCGACCTGGTGAAATTTCACTGAGTCACCGCGGCGTTCTGTTCTTAGATGAGTTACCCGAGTTTAACCGCACGACCATTGAAGCACTGCGCCAGCCCCTGAAAGACAAGGTTATAACCGTGGCACGTGCCAAGGATACTATTACCTTCCCGGCTAACTTTATTTTGGTGGCCACTGCTAACCCTTGTCCGTGTGGCTTTTACGGTAGTGATAAGCCTTGCAGCTGCCTGCCCTACCAGATTCTGAATTACGAGCGAAAGCTCTCGGGCCCAATTATGGACCGAATTGATCTAGACATTAGCGTTGAGCCCGTTGCTCATAATCGTCTGCTAGGCGATATTACTGATGAAGAGCCGAGTCAGAGAATAGCCACCCGCGTGCAGGCGGCTCGGCAGCGTCAGCACGCCCGTTTTCAGACCATAAAGACAAATAGCGATATGGATAATCGTGATATTAAGCAACTGGCTCGCTTGGAACCACACGCCCAAGAGCTTCTCAATGAAGCGGCGCAACGTCTAAACCTCTCAGGCCGTGCTTATATGCGCACCATTAAAGTCGCTCGAACTATTGCCGACCTTGCCAACACCGAGTCTATTTCACCAGCCCATATAAGCGAGGCACTGCAGTACCGTCGCCAATCCACTCCAGCCCTAACCTTCTAAACCGCTCCTGCTTGTGAAACTAATTAACAGGGTGTATCCCTAGGTTTAACAATCAAAGAGCGACTACTTTCAACTCGAAGGGGTTTGCTAGCGCTTCCCAAGAAATCGGCTTTAGCGATTTCTTGGCGGAAAAGCGCCCCTGGGAGTGAAAGTACGAGCGACCCTTGACCTCTGAAACCTCCCCTGTTACAATTCACGCAACGTGCAGGTAAACATAAGGAGAGCTTCATCAGCAAATTCACTCGCCTGAATACGGCTATTCGGGCGCCACAATTGCGTGTCATCGACCAAGACGGTCGGCAGCTCGGCATTATTTCGCGGGAGGAAGCTCTGCGCCTCGCCGACGAACAAGAACTCGATCTGGTTGAGGTCTCCCCTGATGCAAGCCCTCCAGTGGCCAAGATTGTTGATTGGGGAAAGTACAATTACCAACGTACGAAGCAGCTACAGAAGAACCGCCGCAACACCAAAACGCTTGAGATAAAGCAGATGCGCTTTGGTCTGAAAATCAGCGAACACGACCTTGGTGTGAAGCTCCGTAAAGTAACTGAATTTTTAGAGACTGGTCATAAGGTCAAAATTACGGTATTCTATCGCGGTAGAGAGTTGGCTCATAAGGACCTAGGGTTTAAGCTAGCTGATAAAGTCATTGCCCAGTTTGGTGATAGTATAGCTGTCGATCAAACACCTCAACTGGCTGGCAAACAACTCAGTTTTGTAATTCGCGGTACAGCGAGCCATCGGAAGAAAGAAGTAGGAGATACTCATGCCCAAGTTGAAAACTCATAGCGGAACCAAAGATCGAGTGCGCGTTACCAAGAATGGTAAGGTGTTACGCGCCCACTCTATGAGCAGCCACTTTTTACAGAAGAAGAGCGCCTCGCGTAAGCGCCGCATTCGCAGCCTTAGTCCTCTCAGTGGCAAGAATAGCCGTAACATTAAGCTGAAATTGGGAGCTTGAGGCTATGAGAGTTAAGCGTGGCGTTGCCGCTCACCGCAAGCATCAACAGATTCGCCGAGCCACGAAGGGCATGACCCTGTCGAACCGCTCGAGTATTAAGCGCGGTCGACAAGCGATTATTAAAGGCTTAGAAAATGCCACCCGGGACCGTCGTGATAAAAAGCGTCACTTGCGCACCTTGTGGAACGCCCGTATCAACGCCGCTGCTCGACTCAACGGCACAACCTATAGTCGTTTCATTGCCGGTCTTAAAAAGGCCAACATCACTCTCGATCGTAAAGTGTTGAGTGAGCTTGCTGTCAGTGAGCCCCAAGCCTTTAAGGTGATCGTTGAGACTGTTAAAAAGTAATTAGCCAAATAATAGAAAATACCACCTTTCACAGGTGGTATTTTTATGCCAGATTATCCGTAAGCCGGGTTCTGTTAGCGCCGAAGCGCTGCTAGCAATCTATCTAGTTCCAGGGTTGCCCCTGGAATCAAGCGGATCTTACGATAAGCCCAAGGCGGGAAACCTATATTTGGACATATCTCCTTGCAGCAGACAGGGTTTACCATTTCGCCCAGTCACCTGAGCGAATTGTGGGCTCTTGCCCCACTCTTTTCACCCTTACCCTTGCGGGCGGTATCGTTTCTGTGGCACTTTCCCTGAGGTTACCCTCGGTTGCCGTTAGCAACTGTCTTTCCCTACGCTGCCCGGACTTTCCTCGTACCGTAAAGCACGTAGCTAGCCAATAATCTGGCGAGCGAAATTATAGCATTAATGCTTTCGAGCGTCTACCTCCCCTGTACTTCGTCGAGAGCCTCATTCACTAACCTATCTGCCAGCTTATTCATTTCGCGTGGGACATGAGTAAAGGTAACGTGTTTGAACTGGGGCAACATATCTTTTATGGCCTGATGAATTGGCCACAAATCACGGTTTTTGACCTTAAAAATTCCCTTCATTTGGTTGATGACCAATAGGCTATCCATATAGACATAGATAGTTTTGGCTTGCAGGCGATGAGCTTCCTCGAGACCAAACTTGAGCGCTTGGTACTCTGCCTGATTATTCGTCGTCAAACCTAGGTACACTTTGCCTTCTTTAATAACTTTGTCCTGTAAATCGAGTACAACATACCCACTGGCCGATGGTCCCGGGTTGCCACGTGATCCGCCATCAGCATACATCTTTACCTCTGTTAGTTTTGTTGATTCTTTAACATCAATTGTTTCCAGCGGTCGTGGTTTGGCGTACGGCGCAAAGCTAAAGTGGATGATTTTGACAACGGTATCGGGCCCAACTTCGTTTCCGTAGTATTCACGAAATTCATCATAGATTTGTTCAAACGAGACTGCTCTACCATGGTCATGATGTTCTTGCTCGGTAATTTGGCCCATCCGTTTTTCAACCACTTGATCAAGCTTAGCCACCCCAATTGCTCGCCAGCTGGTCGGATCTTGGGGATTGGCTTTATCAACCAATTCTACCTCATCATTTACTGAAAGGTTTTTGTCGTCATTGATTCGCCAGGTGCTGCGTTTTTTGCCAGCCACAACTGATTCGGCGAGAGTATGGTCAAGCTTTAGGCGTTTCATTCTACCTATTCTACCCGGTTTTACGTTTGTTGCTACAATAAGCGTCAATGAAAATCAGTCAGTTTGATTACCATTTCCCACCGGCCCAGATTGCGCTGCGACCGCCTAAAGTTAGGGGTCAGAGTCGCCTACTCGTGCTTGACCGCCGCGCTGGATCTGTCACTCACCGCCAGTACAGCGATCTCATCGATTATCTAAACCCTGGTGACATCGTAGTTCTTAACAATACCAAAGTGATCAAGGCACGCTTGCTTACGCAAAATGCGGCTGGTCATCCTCGTGAACTTCTCTTAATCGAGCGACACGGTAAAGACGCCCCAGGTCACCAGTGGCGAGCTGTATATAGAGGCAAACTAGTGACTGGAGAAGCATTGCGGCTCGGTACTGCCACTATTACCATCAAGAAGCTCCTACCAGAGGGACTTGTCGAGATTGAGAGCACTCAAGATCTCCTGGAACTTACCGAACAGTACGGCGCCGTTCCCCTGCCGCCGTATATGAAGCGGATCTCCAACGCCGAGGATATTACACGCTATCAAACAGTGTTTGCTCAAGAAGCGGGGTCAGTGGCGGCTCCAACAGCTTCACTCAATTTTACTGAGGTACTCAAGACCAAATTAGAAGCCAAGGGTATCCAGATTGTCTATCTTACTCTTCATGTCGGTTTAGGCACGTTTTTGCCAATTCGAACCGACAAACTGGAAGATCACCAGATGCATAGCGAATACTTCGAGATTCCGGTGGAAACGGTGGCCGCCATTCAACACGCCAAGGCGCAGGGCCATAAGGTAACCGCCATCGGTACGACGGTCACGCGCACTCTGGAATACTGTGCAAATGATATCCTTTCAGGACTTACTGGCTTGGATGGAGTGCAAGAAAGCAACGAGCAACGAACGAGTCGTACAGATGGTACGGTGAGTGAGTCGCACAGGCAGCTGACACAGCAATCCGCCAAGAGTGCTGTGAATCTTACTGGCTCTGCCAGTGAGATGGACAGCACGGCCAGTAAGTTCCTGACTGGTGAAGCTGATATTTTTATCTACCCTGGATATAAATTTAAGGTAGTGGATCAGTTAGTTACAAACTTTCATGCACCACGGTCCACGGTCCTCATGCTAACAGCCGCTTTTTCTGGCTGGGATAAGCTAAAGGTAGCCTATGAGGAAGCCATCGAGAAACAGTACAAACTTCTCTCTTATGGTGACTCTATGCTAATTCTCTAAAATGTTTGCATTTTTGGCTCCGGGTCCCCAAGCCGAGAGGATTCGGCTTGGGGTAAAGCGCCGGAATTGTTGGAGACTGAAAGTAAAACGACTTCCGTTGTTTTACGGAAGTCGAAATACAATTGCAAGCTGGTCAGGGTGAGAGGACAGCGCCAGGGTTACACGCCTGGCTAACCTCGCGACGGAGGTTCAAGCCTCATAACAGATCCTCCATAGTCCCGCAAAAAGCGGGACGACGGAGGATGGTCAGGGTGAGAGGACTTGAACCTCCGCTCTCTGGACCCCCAGCCCAGCGCTTTACCAACTAAGCTACACCCTGATGGTAACGACCAGCCTGTATTTTAATCCCTTATAGCCTTTGCTCAAAGAGCTATTGCTAATTTACTCATTTTATGTTAAAATTTGCTTTAATTGGAGTTTATGGAATGACTGCCTTACCAGTTGCGGAAGTTGAACCGGCGCTTATGCCTAGTGTAGGTGTAATTATTCCGGCACGTACAGAGGTGGCGCGCGGCATTGCGCAGACTATAACTGACGTTCAGAAAACTCTGTTGGATCACTACCCTGCTTCAGATTTTTCAGTGGTAGTCGTCAATAATGGCTCGACCGATAACACCAAGCAAGTTGCCGAAGACGCCGGTGCAACAGTTATTGATGCCAGCCCTGGTAAAGGCAACGCCCTTCGAGAAGGTTTTTTGCAAACCCCCGCCCAGTACAAAGCAATGATTGACGCTGATGGTTCCTTCCGACCAACTGATTTGCTCAAGCTTCTAAAGGTGTTGCAGAGTGGAAAAGCAGATATTGCCATTGGGGCCCGTAGTCATGGCTGGGGACTGCGTGACCTGGGTAGCGTCGGTTTGGCTCGCGCGTGTGAGTTTATTGCGCCCACCGGCGTGAGTGATGCACAGTGCGGCCTGAAGGCATTTCGTGGCGAGGTTATCGATGAACTGCTCAAAGCCGGCTACATCCCCCCAAACTTCTCCTTTGATCGGGCTATTTTGCACTACGCTCATCGTCTGGGCTATACAGTACAGGCCGTACCGATACGTGTCGATAAAATGGCTGATTCTAAAGTTAATGTCTTGGTTGATGGTCTGAGACTAATCGAAGACTCATTTCGCATACGTCGCAGCGGCCAACAATTAAAAAGCTCAAGCTTAGCTTGAGCCTTTTAGCCAGTTGACCAGTGTGATTAACCTGCGGTTTAGACAGGTGGGTGTTCTCAGATGCCGACCACGGCCGACACGCATATTGGACTCCCGCAATCGATAACTATTCAGATTATCATTTGCTGACCAACTAGCTCTTTTATTATACGCCTAGATACTAACGCCCACCAGGGCGCGCAGCAAATAGTTAAAAACATTACCAATAAGCGGGCTAATAAAGGGAAAAAGAACAAATATGAAGAGAGCTAGCCCAAGGAGTCCGAGGCCTTCAATGCGGGCCATAATTTCTTGCACGGGCTCTGGTGCAAAAGCGTAGAGGACCCGCGAGCCATCGAGCGGCGGAAACGGAATCATATTAAAGACAAAGAAGCCGATGTTTACCTCAATAAATATAATCAAAATAGCAAAGAATACCGAGCCGATATCTGGTAAGAAGAGTCGGAATAAACCAGCCCCCAGCAATGCTAGTACCAGATTGGTCAGCGGCCCAGCCAAGCCGACAAGAGCAGCCCCGTATTCACCGTGACGGACGCGGTGAGGGTTAAACGGCACTGGACGGGCGGCTCCAAAGATCGGCGCATGAGCCAATGCCAGAATGAGCGGCAAGAGTACGGTTAAGAAAGGATCAATGTGCTTCAACGGATTGAGTGTCAACCGTCCCTGGAGCTTGGCCGTATCATCGCCAAGCCAGTAGCTGGCAAAAGCGTGCATGGCTTCATGAAGGGTCATAGACAGCAAAATGGCCCCGAGACTGGCCACCAGAATAAAGCCTTGATTGGAAAGCATAGGCCTAGTATACCAGTCCAATATTGCGTAGATCTTCACGGCGTGAACGCTACCTGGAGGCAAAGAGTGAGCGCCAATTGACTTTTAGCCTGCTCTCCCCTAGAATAACCCCTTGAATCTTCGAGGCTAATTTATGCAGAAATGTGACATCACCGGTAAAGGCAAGCAGTTTGGCAATAATGTCAGTTTTTCGCAGCGCCATACGAAAAAAGTCTGGAAGCCCAACCTGCAGACCAAAACTCTCACTATTGACGGTAAGCGTGTGCGGATGAAAGTCAGTACGCAAGCCATTCGTACACTCAAGAAAAACGGCTTACTCTAGCACTTAATCATTAGCTTCAGCGCTATTTAACTTTGCTAAACATTTAGAGCGAGCACTTTCAACTCGAAGAGGTTTGCTAGCGCCATCCGCGCGTAGCCGGATAGAGTGCCTCTGAGAGTGAAAGTGCGAGCGACTATTGACGTTCGAGAATGATTAGCTGCGTCGTATCAGTTAGTTCGGCTGATTTTAGCTTGAGTTTGGGGACCGTTTCTTTCGGCTCCATAGCCATATTCTTCAGCACCTCGCTGAGTTCTTGCTGTGGTACTAGATAATGTACCCCTGGACTCGCATAGTGCGTCGGTACTACTAGCTTGGGCTCGATCTTCTTAATCAAACCGAGTGCTCCGGTGGCGTCGAGGGTGTAACCGTTACCGCCAACTGGCACACACAAGATATCAACTGTCCCGAGCGCCTCCAACTGAGCGTCACTCAATTCGGGGTAGATATGGCCAAGGACCCCGACTCGCAGATCATCAATGTCAATCTTATAAATCACGGCGTTGCTGGTCTTGGGTTCATCTATATGCGCGCGAGCCGCAATGCCGGTAATCGATATCTCAGCGGCTTCATACTCACCGGGACTATCAATTACCATCTTTACTGCTGCGGGTGCAGCGTGCACACCGGTAAATAACGCTATGTCACCGGCTTTGGTTATCGATTTTAGGCCTAAGTCGGCAAGATTATCATCAATCACTAAGGTGGCCTTTTTGGCCGTCAGCCGCACACAATTAGCCCCATAAAACTGCATTTCCATAACGTTACTCCTCCGCTGCAGCGGTCAATAAGTCGTGCTTATCAATTATAACCTGCTTCTTGGCAGCCAATAGATTAGCCAAAAAACGGTCCTTCACTTGGTGTCGATACTCAAACTCACTCACTGGCATGACTGCATAGCGCAGCTCTTTACCTTCTTTGGCCTCGGTTTCGGCAACAAATTTGCTTACCTTTGTGGGGTTAACATCCCCGACAATCAAGATATCGAGCCCAGCGGTTTCGTCACGCGTAAACTGCCCCGTGTAAACTGCTAGCTCTACATTCCCGAGAGCCTTTATGCCGGTACTCTCAGCTTCTTTGGCCGCACCAGTTTCGGCAGCCACAACGCCCCCGCCAAAAATTCGAGACAGCGGATCATAAAATTCATACGTCTGATTGACTTCATAGTACAGGCGATTGTTCGTGGTTTCTGAGGAAATAATGCCGATGCTCAGCAAATTGGCGAGCTCACGCCGTACCGAATTAATTTGCTCATCAATCTTACGGGTAATTTCGCGCACATAGAAGGAGCGATTAGGGTTGCTGTAAAACAACTGTAGCAGTTTCACCCGCGTTTTTGAGCCGAAAAGCTGTTCGATCACCATTTACTCCCAAGCACCTCAAGTTTTTGTTCAAACCTACCCTCATTGTAGCAGACGATAGCAACTTTACTACTGTAATTTGCTCAGAAACGTTGTTGTTAACTCTACAGCTTTACGGGGGTCATTTAGCCACTGAATACTTTTGTTTCGCTTGAACCAAGTCTGTTGGCGTTTGGCGTACGCCAGCGTGTTTTTGATAATTAGATCAATGGTTTCTTGAGCACTTTGAGTACCCTCAACGTGCGCTTTGAGCTCTTGGTAGCCAATGGTCTGCCCTATATGGCTCTCCCAGCCATAGCGGGCTACTAAGTCTCGTGTTTCCTGGACTAAACCACCTTGCCACATGGTGTGTACGCGCTGGCTAATGCGCTCCTGCAAAATTGCTCGTGGCACCTGCAAACCCAGTACCAGCGTATGAGACCGGAGCTTCTCATGATCCGGTTGTCCATTCGTCTGCTTAAGGTGACGCGGGTTGAGCGGATCGCGTTGCGCTCCGGGCTGACTAAATTGGTAATTAAAAAGGACGGCGTCCACGTAGAGACCCGTGCCCCCGACTAGTATGGGCAGCTTTCCTTTCTGCGTAATACTGTCTATGGTTGCCTCGGCTCTCTGCTTAAAGTCGGCAACCGTGAACCGCTGGTTGACTTCAACAATATCGAGCAGATGATGGGTAGCGGCCTCCCGCTGAGCCGGTGAGGGCTTGTCGGTACCAATATTGAGGTATTTATAGACTGTTCGCGAATCAGCACAGATGATTTCACCGTTAAACTGCTGGGCAAGCTCAATAGCAAGGGCTGATTTACCGCTCGCTGTTGGACCAACTACTGCCACTAGAGGGGTGGTTGCCACCGTAATTCCTCAATCGCCACCCGGTGATTACTGACCTTAATCCCTTCAGCCTCGAGTACTTGTCGGTGCCCCTCCACCCCGCCCGGGAAGCCGGTGGCGAGATGACCGTCTCTCATCACTACTCGCTGCCAGGGTAGAGCGGGGTCACCATAGTGCGCAATGCCGCCGACGATGCGAGCCGCCCGGGGACTGCCACAGAGACCGGCTATCTGCCCATAGCTCATTACCCTACCCTTAGGAATTTGAGCAACTATGGCGCAAACTCGTTCTCGAAACTGATGGTCAGCTTGCCTCATGAAAGTAATCCAACACCTCACGCCAATTAGCAACCCGAATCACGCCTTCTGGTAAGTGTTCACCACGATGCCAACCATAAGTACCAAATAACAGAGCTGTCACCCCTACTTCGGCCACGGCTCGGCAGTGTTTGGGCTGGTCATCAATGAGATGAGTGGCAGCAATTTCCTGGCAAATTTCAGCTTTGGAGCGGGTACGCTTCTGACCCATCTCGTCAAAAGTAGTAGCAAAAATAATCTGTTCAAAGACATCACAGTCTTTGCTTTTCAGCCAGCTCTCGGTGATCGCTTGGATGTTGGCGCGTCGAGAGGTTACGGCAATGAGGCGTTCCGAGGCAGCCAGTGAACACAGTGCCACATCGGCCTCTTCGACCAAACCAAAGCCACCGAGAATATCATCGCTGAAGAATAGTTGCTTACGACGCTCAACCTCTTCGGTATCAACGCCCCAAATATCTTCCCACCCTTCATGGTAATCATCTTCGGTAAAATTGGTGCCAAACTGCTCATTACTAAACGCTACCCAGCCACTGGCGTGTCTGGTTACCACATCATCAATATCGACTGCAACAGTTCTCATGGCTCAAAAAGAGGACTTGCTCACCCGTGATTTGGCCTCATGGACCACGGTTTTGAGAAACTCTTCAATGCCCACTGGTTTATCGTGCTCGGTTTGCACTTCCATATCTTTACGGACCCGAGGAATTACCTGGTGGCTACTTATTTCCTTCTCGCCAATGACGACCGTATAGGGCACTTTATAAAGTTCGGCATTACGGATTTTTTTACCTACTGATTCACTAGAATTATCAACGTTCACACGCACCCCGAGGTCTTGGGCCTGCTCGGCCACCTTATTAGCAAATTCTACCGTGGCTGCCTCTTGGTTGACCGTTAAAAGCCGCAATTGTTCAGGGGCTAACCATACCGGAAAGTGACCGGCAGTATGCTCAATATACACGGCCAAGAAACGTTCTATAGAGCCCAACAATGCACAGTGAATCATAACCGGTCGTTGGGCGGATCCATCTTCACCGATGTACTCGAGTCCAAAGCGCTCGGGCATGACAAAATCGAGCTGAACGGTCGCGACCTGGTGCTCTCGCCCAATGGCATCGGTGGCCATAAAGTCAATTTTAGGTCCGTAGAAGGCCGCTTCGCCTTCCACCTCAAAATAGTCCAGCTTATTAGCCACGACGGCGCTCTTGAGCTGCTCCTGCGCCCTGGCCCATAAGTCCTTATCCCCCAGGTAGGCATCACTCTCATCCCGATAGGACAGGCGCACGCGTAAATCCATCCCAAGGGTGGCATATAGCTCATTGGCGGCCGCTAAGAGATTATTTATCTCTGTTTCTAGTTGGTCTCTCGTGCAAAAAACGTGACTGTCATCTTGCGTAATAGAGCGGACCCGGCTGAGCCCGGCTAGTTCACCGGTCTTTTCGTCACGGTAGACAGTGGTTGTTTCTTGGTAGCGCACTGGCAAATCACGGTAACTCCGACTTTGACTGGCATAGATTCGGGTATGGTGCGGGCAATTCATGGGCTTCATGACTAGTTCATCACTCGTTTCTTGGCTTTTGACGAGGAAGAGCTCATCGCCGAACTTAGCCCAGTGACCGGAGGTTTCATACAGATCCTTCTTAGTAATATGCGGAATCCAGACCTTTTGAAACCCAACCCGCTGGCGGAGATCGTTGGAAAAGTGGCTCAGCTCATCACGAAGTACGGTACCTCGAGGCGTAAACATTGGCAAACCCGAGCCCACCAGATCGGAAAAAACAAATAAATCAAGCTCTTGCCCGAGCTTTCGATGATCTCGTTTCTTGGCTTCCTCCAGCATGTGGAGGTGTTTTTCCAGCTCTTCTTTGCTACCAAACGCTACGCCGTAGAGGCGCTGCATCTGTGGGTTGCCGTCCTTTCCGCGCCAATAAGCGCCAGAGATACGCACGAGCTTGAAGGCACCGACTTTGCTCGTTGAAGTTAAGTGCGGACCACGGCAGAGATCCGTAAAATCGCCATTAGTGTAGAAGGAGACCTGATCAACCTTGCTGTCGCCGTCAGCCACGATACCTAACTCCTCAGTATCTATCTCCTTGGCAGCTGTGGTGCCAGCACGCTTCAAATCATTGAGTAGCTCTTCTTTGTAGGGTTGATGGTGCTCCTGAGCCCAGCTTATAGCTTCACCAATAGGCCGTTCTGCTTTCTCGAAAGGTTGATCGGCTGTAATTATGGCCTGCATTTCCTTTTCAATAGTCGCAAAATCAGCTTCAGAGAGCGTTGTATCCCCAAGATCGACATCGTAGTAAAAGCCATGTTCGACCACTGGCCCTACTCCAAATTTAGCCTCGGGCCAGAGGTGTTGCATGGCAGCTGCCATAATATGGGCCAAACTATGCCTCATTGCATGCACAGGATCTTGGTTTTCCATCTATTCTCCGTTCTGTACCATCATAGCATCTCTGTTAGCCGCACCCCAAGCGAATTGCCTTCAGGTATAAAAAGAGCCGGTTCAGTGTTCTCGCACGACACTCAACCGGCTTTGGGGAGGTTAGTAAAACACCTCGCAATACCACACCCAGCAACTATGATAACAGTATTGGTATTATCAGGCTAGTACTTTATTATTGTTTTTTATACATTGTCCACCTGGGGATAACTATTTTCGTACTATCTCATACATGAGATAAACTTTTCATCTCAAATTTTACCATTCCCCCGAGTGGGTAACCACCCTACCAAAAAATCCTACTGGGCTAAATGGAGATGCTAAATCTAAGTCGGGGCCCCAGCCAGAGAGGATTCTGACTGGGGAAAGCGCAGCAATTGTTGGAGGCTGAAAGTAAAACGACTTCCGTCGTTTTACGGAAGTCGAAATACAATTGCAAGCTGGTGGGCGATACAGGATGACGCTTCGCTATTCCGTCGCTCCAGTGCTCGAAGCTAAGAAGTAGCTTCTGCGCGCTTCACTCCTTACGAACCTTCGTTCGCTACGCTCACTTAACGGTTCTCATCTCAATATACCAGAAGCTAACCCCACCTCTGGTGGGACTAGCTTCTGGTGGGCGATACAGGATTCGAACCTGTCACCTCTTCCACGTCAAGGAAGCGCT
>CAYTTW010000010.1:0-19637 GCA_964441005.1 uncultured Candidatus Saccharibacteria bacterium
TATTGCTACCACTGGATTTTGAGTCCAGCGCGTCTACCAATTCCGCCACCTCGGCATTACTTTATCGCCTACAAGCCATATCTGTTATTCGGTGGAGGAAACGGGGGTATTGTACTATACTTGATTAAGCTAATACTAGTTATGACAGCTGAATTATTATCCTATGAACATGACAGATCAACCCCTCGGTGATGCTTCGACCGACCCGCCACCGGGAGTGTCTTTGGCGCGTCATAAAATTCAGTCGTTGTACTACAAAGAGCCCGACACCAAAACTGAAATTCAAGAGGTTGAAGAGACTAGTCGACACCGCTCCAAACATCAGACCTTTATTTATGAGCTGACAACTTCCGGTAAGTCACTGGCCGAGATCCAAACGGCCTGGCACAACTACTATCTCAACTTGCCAGACAACGAAAAGCACGAAGTGTGGCAGGAATTTTATGCCGCCCACCAACACACTTCGCATTACGCCAAAGCCAAACCAAAACCACATCAGCAACTAGTTGCGGCCGTCGCCCAGGTACCAGCGCGTCTGCCGCTTGATACCGCTAAGGAAGCTGGTGTTAAAGCCCTCCAGACCATGGGCGAACTAAAGCAGCAGCTGCTCAAGCGCTTCCAGCACCGCACCAAATTACGAATCAAGCACCATATTCAGTCGCTGGCCTTTGGTGTTGGAATGGGTTCATTGGTGCTGCTTATTTTATTGTTTAGTTTTTTTAACGAACGCTTTATTGCTCCGTTTATCACCCCCAGTCACACCGTGAGTGCTACCCCAATCATAGTTGATCCCGGCAGTAACGCGGCAGGACGTGATCCCAAAATCATCATTCCTAAAATTAACGTCGAGATCCCCGTGGTGTACGGTGTTAATAGCATTGAAGAGAAAGATATTGATGACGGGCTCGAGCACGGCGTGGTGCACTATGCCACCACGCCGAGTCCGGGACAAAAGGGTAACTTAGTGATCGTTGGGCATTCAAGCAACAACATTCTAAACCCGGGCAAGTTTAAGTTTGCTTTTGTGCTGCTGAGTCGACTATCGACCGGTGATACATTTATGCTAGATAAAGATGGCAAACGATACGTCTATCAGGTGTATGACAAAAAAATCGTCAATCCGACTGATGTGTCTGTGCTTGGCAATACCGACAAAGTCGCCACTGCAACCCTCATAACCTGCGATCCACCGGGCACCTCGCTGCACCGGCTGGTGGTTATTGGTCAGCAAATTGCACCGGATCCGGTCAGCGACAGCGCTAGCACAGCTATAAAGAGTAATGTTCAGCCAAAGATTGTGCCAGGTAACTCACCCTCGCTCTGGCAACGTTTAACCCACTGGTTCTAAGGCGACGCCTTGAGATCGGCTCGGGTAATCGCAAAGCGGCCCGGCACACCGACAGCTGGGGCGACGGTGTACAGCGCCGTATAGTCGTGATTAAAAGCTGGGGGTACATCGAGCGTTGGCGAGAGACTCTGCGCGTTAGTGCCATCGTAATCAAACACCAGCGTATGGCCAGCGCTCCGCGTTACTAAGCGGTCACTGTCCATCCAGCTCGCTGGTGAACTACTATCGAGTGTTTCTTTTAGGTCAAACCGAAAATAGCGATTGGTCTGGGCATCGTAAACTGCAAATTGATTACCCCCTTGGATGACGCCAAAACGACCGTTGAGGGAAAAGCTTGCCTCCTGTGGCTGATTGGCTTTCAGGAGAGCTACCGGCACGACCAGCTGTCCAGTATGAAGTTGCTTTACCTGAGACAACGGATCTTTGTAGACATAGGCGCGGTTCTCGCTGCTCGCTCCGGCAACCGCGTACAATACGCCATTAAAGCGCGTGAGATCCATGGTGTACGTGGCATGGCTACTCACTTCACGCAGAGTATAGTTGCCGCTCGAATCGTGTATGCGCAGTCCCACTTTGTCGGCCGGCTCACTGGCATCACTGGCATAGAGAATTGTGTCAGGACCAACGGTTGCAAAGTTCAGTACATGATCGAGTAGCGGGGTCGGTGTTTTAGCTTTTAGGTCGGTTAGCTTAAGACTATTCCCGTCATATATATAATATTGGTCAAAGTGTCCATCACGCAGCACCAATCGAGTGGGTGTTTGCCCCAGCGTACGACTCAGGTTTAGGCTATCGCTGGGCGACTGACGATCAATAAGTATAAATTCATGTCCTTCATCAAAATTGTGACTTAGCAAGATGTGACGATTATCGCTGGCCCATGCCACCACGGCGAGTTGATGGTGTACTGAGGCGGTAAATAAATCCACTGGCAGGGCCAGCGTGGTGACATTATTATTAGCATCACTAAGGTTCAGCACATCTAGGCTCAGCGACTGTGCCTGAGGTTGGACCAGCAACCAGTTGCGATCTAGGCTGACCGACGCCAACACGGGAGCACTGCTATATAGCTGAACATCTTTGGGAGTAAGTTTTTCGGGGAAAAGTAATGGATAATCATAGCGTTCGACACTACCTCCCTCCAGCGTAAAACCGCGCTCCCATGTTCGATAGCCAGCTTTTTTTAACTGTAAACTATACTGTCCGGCTGGCAAAAGCAGGTGCGTATCCGTATGGACGTGTTGGGGGTTGCCATTTAAATAAATGTCGGCCGACACCGGGTGAGCCGCAATAAAGACCAAGCCGTTTTGGATGACGTTTCCGGTTTGGCGGTCAATACCATAGCCGTAAGTTGCCAGCGCCAAAACTAAACTACCAGTGGCCACGGCAATGCCGATCAGAATATAACCGATAAATAAGCGTACATGGTGGGCTCTTTTTTTAGCCGGATCGAGAAAATCCATCAGCCCTCAGTTATAGCACGACTAGGAGCACAGTACTACTGTGAGTAGCGCAATAAAATCGACCATAATTAGTTTTGCACAAATCTGGTGTTCAATCTTTCTGAAAGTACTTGCGGTTTGATCGACAGAGGCGTACGATTAATTACGTACTAAGCTTGAGCAAATAACAAACCAAGCAAAAGGTATATGTTGGGCAAAACGAAAACCGTTATTGAACTAAACGGCAAACAATACGACGCAGTCACCGGAAACATCCTCCACCCCAAAGCCAACTCGCAGTCGACGTCCAAAGCCAACCAGTTAACTGGAGGGCATGTTGATGGCTTTTTCCGATCTCCTTCGGCCGGTCACCGTCAAGCAACAAAGCATCACAGCGCATCTACCGGCAAGCATTTAGCTGCCCATAAGCCCGAGCGCACTCAAACATTGATGCGCCGAGCCGTCACGAAGCCGATGTCGGCGTTTGCCTCTATCACTTCGGTCAGCACTATCAGCAGTGGGGGCAGCAAAGTAATAGCTAGTCCTTTTTTTGGTGCCGTCGACCATACTCGCCTAGAACGCGCCCAAGCGATTCGCAAAAATCGTCTGGTCAGCCGTTTTTCACGGCCACAATTTTTAAAGCATACTAAGGCCCTTGACGTTCAGGCACCACCACGGACAGCGGCAGCTACCGAGCGTCGTCACCCAGCGACCGATCCACTCATGGCGGCGCTGGAAAAAGCCACCAGCCATCAGCAAAAAGCACCACGTCGACTACGACTGCATCAGCGCGTCGCACACCGACTGGGGATCAGTTCACGCGCCCTCGTCATTAGTGTGGTCGCCGTTATAGCAGTTCTAGGAAGCGGCTGGTATGCCTATCAAAACATTCCGAAAGTCACGCTTAAAATTGCATCGGCCCGCGCCGGCTTCCAGGCCAGCTTGCCCGATTATCACCCTTCAGGCTATGCGCTCGAAGGGCCCATTCAATATACCCCCGGTCAGATAACAATGACGTATCACTCCACGCTCGATACCCGGCAGTATCAAATTGTTCAACAACCGTCCAAATGGAATAG
Organism: uncultured Candidatus Saccharibacteria bacterium; assembly: GCA_964441005.1. Taxonomy (GTDB): domain Bacteria; phylum Patescibacteriota; class Saccharimonadia; order Saccharimonadales; family CAYTTW01; genus CAYTTW01. The sequence goes on from CAYTTW010000010.1 coordinate 3,870, forward strand.
TGAAACGCTTCTGAACAACGTCACAAGCTCCCATCAGCCTTATCAAACCTACGAAAACAATGGCAAAACAGTCTATATTTCTGACGGCCAAGCCACCTTTATGAATGGTGGCGTGCAGACCATAATTAAAGGCGCGTCCTTGACCGGCGATCAGCTCGCCAAAATTGCCGACAGTCTTTAACGCTCGCTTCTCTTCCTGAACGACCCATCCTAAGTTGTTGTAGAACTTATACTGAAGCTTTAGACTTAGGGAATGAATAATCTAGATCGACAAGCTCAGGCATTCAAAACGGTCCGGACACGATTTGCAGTCAGTCCCACTGGATATATGCATGTCGGTGGCGTGCGCAACGCGCTGTTTGATTGGCTCCTGGCCCGTCAACACAAAGGCAGCTTTGTTCTAAGGATTGAAGATACCGATCAAGCCCGCCACGTCGAAGGTGCTGTCGAACACATACAGGAAACGCTACAGTGGCTTGGGCTTCACTGGGACGAGGGGCCGTTTGTTCAAAGTGAACGACTGTCTATATATAAAGAGTGGGCCCAGAAGCTCATTGACAAGGGGCGAGCCTACGCCGACCCATACACCGCCGAAGAAGTCGAGACGTTCCGCGAAGCCGCCAAAGCCAACAAAAAACCCTTTCTCTACCGCGAACACCGTCCCGAGCAACCACCAGCCTGGGATGGTAGTCAGCCAGTTCGTTTTAAATCTGATCCCAAGATCTACACCTGGACAGATGCCGTGCTGGGCAAACTGTCAGCGGGTGAGGAAGCCGTTGATGATTTCATTTTGATAAAATCAGATGGCTTTCCAACCTACAACTTCTGTCACATTATCGATGATCATCTGATGAATATTACGCATATCATACGCTCTCAAGAGTTTTTAGCGAGTACCCCAAAATACTTAAATCTCTATGAAGCGCTCGAGATTGAGCCGCCCGTATTGGCTACGCCACCGTGGATCATGGGGCCTGATGGTAAGCGCAAGCTATCAAAGCGGGACGGTGCCAAAGACGTCATGGACTATGCCCGCGAAGGCTTTTTACCCGAAGCGCTGATTAATTTTATCGCCAGCCTGGGATGGAATGATGGTACCGAGCAGGAGATATTCACCGTTGAAGAATTGATCAAAAAATTTAGTCTGGAGCGAGTCCAGCGCAGTGGCGCTCGCTTTGACGAACAACGTTTACTATGGATGAACGGTGCCCATATCCGCCGTCTTAGCCTGGAAGACCTTTTCAAGCGCGCCGAGTCCTTCTGGCCACCCGAGGCCAGCCACTATGACGACCAATACAAAAAACGGGTATTAGGACTCGTCCAGGAGCGCCTGAAGTACCTTGGCGAGTTGCCAGGTCTCACTCGCTTCTTTTTTGTCGATCTACCGGTCAATCCAGAATTAGTTTCAAGCAACAAACAACTAGCCAAACTAACCCCGGCTGATCTGAAGCATCTCTTGGAGCAGGCCAGGGAAGAATTGGCCAAGAGCGACTTTAGCGCCCGGGACCTTACCATCCGGCTCAATGGCTTGCTTGAGACAGCTGACAGTAAGCCGGGTATCTTGTTTAGTTTAATCAGAATCGCCACGACGCAGGCTCCAGCCAGTCCGGCTTTGGCCGAGACCCTAGCAGCTCTGGGCAAAGAACGTTCGCTCAAGCGTCTCGATGAGCAATTAACCCAGTGGTCATAACTGGGTTTAGCACAAGCTTTTTGCTACAATAGAGCCCAATGGATGATATTCTGCGGCCGAAGCGTCCGGCCAAGCATGACGAGACTGTGTCAGTCGCCGAACAAACACCAACACCAGTGGAAGACGAACCAACGTTGGACGTCGAAGAGACTCCTACCGCGAGCGAGACGAGCGAGACTGAAGAGCCGGCGGCACCCAAGCCCGAACGCAAGCTACTGCCCGCATTCTTTAAACGTCCCTGGTTCTATTTCAGACGAATTCATTTGTCGAGGAAGCAGTGGATTATCCTGAGTAGCTGCCTGGTTCTGGTAGTGGCTGCGGGAATATGGGGAGGCTTTTGGCTGCACCAGCGAGCGCAGCGGTTACCAAAGGAAGCTAGTCCAGCTCTGGCCAAAGCGGCACCGAAACCCAAGCCCACCACCGGACCATCACCTCTCACGGGCGTAACCGTCGGTCTCGACTTAACCCAGCGCCCGGTGACCGGCATCATGATCGAGAATAGCCCTGACGCTCGCCCACAATCCGGACTCAAAGACGCTGGCGTCGTCTACGAAGCCATTGCCGAAGGTGGTATTACGCGGTTTCTAGCGCTCTTTCAAGAGGCCCAACCAGACTACATTGGCCCAGTGCGGAGCGCGCGACCATACTATATAGATTTTCTCCAACCCTATGACGCCAGTTATGCCCACGTTGGAGGGAGCCCAGATGCGCTGGCCTTGATTAAGAGCGCTGGTATCAAAGACCTGGACCAGTTTTTCAATGGTGATACCTACCAGCGTATTAGCCAGCGAGTCGCGCCACACAATGTCTATACCAGCATGGCCAAGCTGGACGCCTTAAACCAAAAGAAAGGTTATACCAGTAGTAAATTTACTGGTTTCCCGCGCAAAAAGGAAGCAGTCTCCAGCCAACCAACGGCTCGAGTGATTGATTTTAATATCTCGGCCGCTCTCTACAATCCACACTACGAATACGACACGGCAACCAATTCGTACAAGCGAAGCGAGGGTGGCAAGCCACACGTTGATGAGCGCACTGGGGCGCAACTGGCGCCGAAAGTGGTCATTGCCATCGTTTCGTCACGGGGTATTGCGCCGGACGGCGAGCACACCGCCTACAGCGTCACAGGCTCTGGGCCAGTAACCGTTTTTCAAGACGGCATCCAGGTAACTGGCACCTGGGAAAAACCCGAACGAGGCACGCAGTTTAGCTTTAAAGACAGTACCGGTGCAGCTATTAAGCTCAACCCAGGCCAGACCTGGATTAGCCTGGTTGACAGCGCTAGTGCTATAACCTATACCCCGTAAGCCATGGATCATCTGCAACGCCTTCGCCGTCAACTCAGCCTCTATTTGTTTTTATGGTTTGTTGTCTGTGCTGGCACCGTGTGCTTGGGTTGGCTGGTGGGGCAAGAGTTTTTGCACATCAGTTGGCCACTACTGGTTATCATTATCAGCTTGGTCAGCGTTGGCCTAGCCTGGGCCCTGGCAGTGATGGCTGCTTGGTACGTCAGTCAACCGGTTGAGTACATTTGGCAAGCCATTCTGCACGTCTCACCAGAGCATAACGGTACCGGCGCGCCAAACGTTGAACAGAGCCGCGTGGGCCACGAGTTAGTGGCCAGTTTAGTGGCCCAAGTCTATCAGCTCGCCAGTTCACCAGTGACAAATATTGCTTCAGCCGAAGAAGTTAGTGCCGATCACATGGTGCTTAGCAATTTTCCACTGCCGGTTATTCTCGTTGATAAAAATCAAAACATCACCTATGTTAATGCCGCAGCCCAGACCTTTTTGGCGCTAAAGGCCGAAGACCTACTCCAAAAAAATGTCTATTCGATGCTGGATATTTTGTTTCCCAACGAGCAGACCCTGGATAGCTGGCTCAACGACTCCCGTCTTCACAAAGTGACCGACAGCCACAGCTGGGAACGCGTCCGGCTAAAGCTGGGTGATCAAACGACGCGCCAGTTTGATTTAGCGGCACACTACAGTAAAGATAGCCCCAACGGTACCGAACTTATCCTGGCGATTTTCGACCACAGTAACCGCTACAATCTGGATGATCAGGCCATGAGCTACGTGGCAATTGCTGTCCACGAACTACGCACCCCCTTGACGATTCTGAGGGGTTACATTGAAGTCTTTGAGGAGGAGCTGGCCGGTAAACTATCTCCTGAGCTCAATGATTTTATGCATAAGATGAAGGCCTCGGCACAACAACTCTCCGCTTTCGTGAGTAACATCCTCAACGTCGCGCGCATTGAGGAAAATCAACTGGTTCTACACCTCGGGGAAGAAAAGTGGGAGGATATTATCCGCGGCGCTGTAAGTGATCTATCGCTCCGCGCCCAAGTGCATGGCAAGACAATTGAGTGCGAAGTTGCGCCCAATCTACCGACCGTGGCCGCTGAACGCGTGAGCATCTATGAGGTTATCAGCAACCTGATTGATAACGCCATCAAATACAGTGCTAAAAGTAACAAAATTATGGTCAAAGTCAGCCTCACAACTGATGGATTGGTGCAAACGAACATCCAAGATTTTGGTGTGGGTATTCCTATGAACGTCATGCCTAATATTTTTGATAAGTTTTACCGTAATCATCGTAATCGAGCGCAGATTGGCGGTACCGGCTTGGGCCTGTACTTGAGTAAGGCAATCGTCACGGCTCATGGTGGTAATATTTGGGTACAATCAAAAGAGGGGCAGGGCACGACCTTTAGTTTTACGCTTGTGCCGTATAGTCAGCTTGCCGATGCCTTAAAAAACCAAGATAATACTAATGACATTGTAAGAGGAGCCCATGGCTGGATCAAAAACCATTCTTTGTATCGAAGATGAGCACTTTATTGGTGAGCTCTATACTCGGGCGCTGACGAAAGCCGGCTACCAGGTTAAGGTTGTCTTAGATGGCCAGGTTGGGCTAGCGGAAGCCTTGACCGACAAGTACGATATTATTTTGCTCGATATTATGGTGCCATCCATGACAGGGGTTGAAATTTTACAGCACCTCCGTGGCTCGGCCGAAGCCCCACACTTACATTCCAAGATTATTATTACTACCAACCTCGAACAGGCCGAAACAACTCGTAAGGAGATCGAACGCCAAGCCGATGGTTATATTGTGAAAGCTGAATTAACTCCTAAAGAATTAGTCGCTTTTCTGCAAAAAATCAACTAAACGCTATTGCCAGCCTTACAGCCACGGTTCTATAATGGCAGTAGCGGTACGCGGGCTTCTGTGACAAACGGATTCCTCCACGTAAGCTTATTTTCAAGCGCTCTCGGGAGCCATACACACCATTCGCCGAGCGAAAGAGGCGTCACTGGCCACCCTCCATATCATCAAGCAGACAGGTAATAAAGCCACGCGAACGGTCACGGCTTGTTCTGTCACTGCTACAACCTCACAACCCGTTCACTGGTAAGAGATAACTCTTGTCGGCTCTCTTAATAAATTCTAAAAATCCGGAGGTTGGATATGGAAACTATCAACAAAGAAATTACGGTCACGTCTTTTTACTTTAATACCAAACAAAACTTTAAAAGCTTTCCCCGGCGCATTGCCTATGACAATCAGGAAGTAACGTTTGTGCGCTCGGGCATACGCTACCTCATCCAAAAAGGGCAGAGCATGATTCAGCTGTTTGATATGACTGACGGCAGCACCAACTATCGGCTCAAATTTGATCCGGAAGCTCTTACCTGGACGCTGCTGCGAACCTCTAACGCTCCTCGAGCCCTGTAGGAGGTGAACTATGGAAGATGAGACGCTCGACGAATCGGTCGGGGTGTCGGCCCACGCTGGTTTTCCAAACGCCGCCACTGATAACTCGCTCTCTAGCCTGAATCTGCACCAATTGCTCATCAAACGGCCGCTCAGCACCTTTTTTATGCGCTTGCATGGTAATGATTGGCAAAGACGAGGCATCTATGACAATGATCTGATTATCGTCGATCGGGCGCTGGTGGCTCGGCCGACTGATCTGGTCATCTGGTGGCAAGCCGATAATTTTATGGTCTCAACCCCCGCTCAGGTGCCGGCCGCTACGCCCACGTGGGGTGTCGTGACCAGCATCATCCACCAACTACGGCCATGAAACCTACAGTCTTTGCGCTTATCGACTGCAACAACTTTTTTGTGAGCTGTGAGCGTGTCTTTCGGCCCGATCTAGAGGGCAAGCCAGTGGTCGTGCTATCGAGCAACGACGGCTGTGCCGTGGCGCGGTCCAACGAAGCCAAAGCCCTGGGTATCCCTATGGGGGCACCAGCCTTTAAGTATCGGCAACTCTTTAAAGATCATAGTGTGGTACAGTTTAGTGCTAATTTTGAGCTCTATGGTGACATATCTCGCCGTATTACAGAGTTGCTACGGCAGGTAACGCCGCGCATTGAAGTGTATTCCATTGACGAGTCTTTTATGGATCTCACCCACGTGGCCTGGCAGGATTACACGGCCTGGGGGCAGGTGGTTCGCGAGCGTATTTGGCAGGAAATTGGCATTCCGGTATCGATTGGCATTGCTCACACCAAAACTCTTGCCAAATTGGCCGCCGAACGCGCCAAGAAAGACGCTTTGTTTAGCGGTGTACTGAATCTTATTGACCAATCGGAAGCCTACCTCATTCAGCAGCGTCAACTCCTGGCCATTGAAGATATCTGGGGCATTGGCCGGCGCTTAGCTCCGGGCTTGCGGGCTCTTGGCTTGGCAACCGCTCAAGACGTAAGTCAGTTGACGCCGCAGCGGGCTAATCAACTGATGGGCAAGCACGGCCGTCAGTTAGTAGCCGAACTCAATGGACTCAGCTGTTTTGGTCTCACTACCCTCCACGCTGAGCGCAAAAGTATTGCTCGTACCCGTACCTTTGGCGAGAATACCCGCGAACTACATGTCTTGGAGGCGGCCATCGCCAACTTTGTCACCCAAGCCGCCTGGCGGCTGCGTGAAACTGAGCAGCGTACCTGCCGAGCCGGCCTGTTCTTAACCACCAGCCGGCACAAACCAAATTACCGGGTCTGGAACCGAGAAATCCGCTTTGAGGTGCCTACCGCCGATACCGGCTTACTGATTCATTCCTTGGTGGAAGTCCTGAACCAGATATACACGTCCGCGGCAGAGTATCACCGAGCGGGCGTCTGGTTATACGATTTTGTGCCCGCCAATTTGCTCCAGACCGATTTGCTCGGTTATGTCGATGTGGACACCCAAACAAAATCGCAAGCGCGGATGGACGTGGTGGATGGCCTTAATCACCGCTATGGCCGCCACACCATCTACTTTGCTGCTGAAGACCTGGCCGCCAAGTGGCAGCCAAAGCACCACCTGCGAAGCCCCCGCTATGTCTCTCGCTGGGAAGAGTTACCGATCGTTAAGGTGCCTAGCTGAACTAGGGGCATGATCGCCCCTAGTTCATCGGACTAACTAGTTGGTAATGACTCCAGAGTTACCGTTCTGGGAACCATTATCGTTGTTACTGTCAGATACAGCGGTGTTGTTACTATCTGTTGTAGTGGTGTTACCGCTGGCGTTGCCGTTGTTGGAGCCGTTGCCATTGTTACTTGCCACCGTATTACCGTTCGCATTGTTGGAACTAGTCGTATTCCCATTGTTGCTGGCAGTGGTCGTGGTATTGCCACTAGCCACGGTGTTGCCGCTGGCGACAGTATTACCGCTAGCTACAGTGTTGTTGTTATTGGAGTTAGTAGTAGTTGTATTACCGCTAGCTACAGTGTTGTTACTAGCTACTGTATTACCATTTCCATTGTTAGAACCGTTACCGTTCCCACTGGCAATGGTGTTGTTACTAGCGATAGTGTTGCCGCCACCGTTCTGCGAATTAGTGAGCGTATTAAACGAATGATCGTTTGTTGTATTGGTCGTAGTGTTATTGGTTGTAGTCGAGCTGTTGGTCTGATTAAAGCTATTGCTAGTGTTACTTAGTGTTGGAAAAGCTGCAGGCGTCGCGAGCGCAGTATTCCCCGTACCACCACTGCCTTGACCACTCGATGATTGGTTACTTGGCGAGGTACACACCCCCAAACCGCCATTGTTGGTCTGTTGAACGTCAGCGGCATTTTGCATCTGAACTGTCCGCATTTGAACCCCTAGATTCTTAAGCTCCATCTGAACCACAATACTAACAGCTGCAACAGCTATGGGCACAGCAATGAGCACCGTAATAATGGTAGTTAATAAATTTGCTGTTAAGGAATTTTTGTATTGGTCAGCAGCAAATATATGATTTGCCATGGTATACCCTCCTATTAATTGCTCTAAGCCCACTAAATACAAACTATACAATTAAATTTCTAACATTTAAAAGTTATTTTATAGCATAAGAATTATGGGCTGTGTATAAGTGCCCATGAGGATACCTGTAACCATATCCACTTAGGCGAGGATATATTCAGTACTCAGCTTCACATTAATGGATCAAACAATAATATTGTTTGTGTTTTTGGGTGTATACATTTACTTCAACAATTTGTCAAAAAGTGTTCAGGTTTCGCTTGCTGATTTTTTTGGTGACCCCTGCGGGATTCGAACCCGCGATTTTCTGGATGAGAACCAGATGTCCTAGACCACTAGACGAAGGGGCCATAACGCCGTAACTGTATCAAAACTACCACCCCTTTACAACAGAGATAAGATCACTTTTCAACGGATAAGAAGCAACATACATAAGTACTAGGGATCCCCAGGGCAAGGATTCGCGCGTCGGGTATAAAAAATCAGCTGGCGTTAATTTGACGTCAGCTGATTTTGCTTTTTTGTGGCAATTGAACGTTTAACAACTAAAAGGGAGGGGATGTTGTTGCGCGTTTTTGTTCCACCTAAACAAGCATTAACAATATTAGCATGCCCCGTCAAGCCTCGCAAGCAATTCAGTTAACAGGGAAAGAAGCTAGCGTAAGCACGTTGTAATCGCTATACTAAGTAGCAATGCAATTGGCCTTAAATCGATGGTATCGCATCTATAGCTATTTTGCGCTCGTAGTTAGTAGTGGACTACTGCTGGGGTGGGCCTTGACTACCTTTGTGTCCTCGTTTAAAGCCTGGGAACCACGACTAGCTATCACTAGCCTGACCGCCATCCTCGCTGGTCTCGTGGTGCTATACACTCTGGTGGGTGTGCATTTTGTCGCCGAGCGCAGTCAACGCAGTGCCTCGCTTGTTAACTACGTCCTACTCTCTATTAATACTTTAATTCTTTTGCGCTTAAGCGGCCAAATTCATTCTTGGTACGTCATTCTATGGGCGGTGCAAATTTTGGTCAGCGGGCTGTATGGTGCTTCCATCATTACCGCCAGCGAAATATTTATAACGACCTATTTCATCCTTTGGATGGTCAGCAATAGTCGATTGCGTTTAGTCGATGATGTTTTGACGTTAGTGGGCATTGGTTTTTCGTACTTACTGGGTGGACTGAGCTACGTGCTGTGGCGTCGCTACCATAGCGGTGTGTCCAGTGGTAAGCTCGATCAGCTGCAGGGTATTCTAAAAAGTCGGCAAGTGCAGTCCGAGATTTTGATTGAATCCCTTACCGACGGCGTGATTGTGACCGACACTGAAGGCAAAATTGGCCTCATGAACCCCGCCGCCGCGGCGATGACCGAGTGGACGGTCCAAGAAGCTATCGGCATCGACGTTCGAAACGTCGTCAAATTGGCACTGGAGGATGGCAAAGAACTCCCGAACAGTGAAGAACCGTTTGCGCTCGTCCTGCAGAAAAAAACCCATGTTAATAAAACGCTCTTGCTCGCCGGCCGTAAGGAGAAGAAAATTATCGTTTCGCTGGTTATTTCGCCGATTGTCTTGCCAAAGACTAACCAACTCGTCGGAGTGGTAGCTGTCTTGCGTGATGTCAGTGACAACCGCCAAGAAGAAAAACGCCGCGCCGAATTTATCAGTACGGCGAGTCATGAAATGCGTACCCCCGTGGCCGCCATTGAAGGCTATCTGGCGCTTGCCTTAAACGATAAGGTGAGTAAGATCGATAGCCGGGCGAAAGACTACCTTGAAAAAGCGCACGCTTCTACCCAACACCTTGGCAAACTCTTTCAGGATCTACTGACGAGTGCCAAAGCCGAAGATGGGCGTCTGACCAGCCACCCGCAGGTAGTTGAGCTTGGCGATTATCTTGACCATCTCACCGAGGATCTGCGATTTGCGGCTGAAAAGAAGGGTCTATCAATGGAGTTTATTGTGGGAGCAACCAATGCCGTTATCGATGCCAGCCACGGGCCAGGTAATAATAAGGTCGTCCGACCGCTCTACTATGCGCATGTCGATCCTGATCGCATGCGAGAGGTGGTTATCAACCTCTTTGATAACGCCGTAAAATACACTGATAGCGGCAAGGTCTCGCTCGGCATTACCGGTAATAACGAAGTTGTCCAGCTGCGCGTCGGGGATACCGGCCCTGGTATCCCGGCTGAAGATATTCCACACCTATTTCAGAAATTCTACCGCGTGGACAACTCCGTCACCCGCACCATTGGTGGCACTGGTTTAGGCTTATTTATCTGCCGCAAGATTGTCGAGTTATATAGCGGCCGCATTTGGGTAGAGAGTCAGCTAGGCAAGGGCAGCACCTTTTTCATTAATCTGCCGCGGCTGACGACCCAAGAGGCCGCGAAGCTGCAGGCCGAGGAAGCTTCCAGCACACCACTCGCTCCCATTTCATCATTAACAACATCGTGAGCTTCCATGCTACAATCTCATTAACATAAGCGTGAAACAAGCATAAGGAACTGATCAACATGGCCAAGATAATGCTCGTTGAGGACGATAATAATCTCCGGGAGATCTATGAAGCGCGTCTACAAGCCGAAGGCTACGAAATTGTCTCGGCCAAAGACGGCGAAGAGGCCCTTGCTATGGCCATTAAAGAGCGGCCCGATCTGATTATTTCGGATATCATGATGCCCAAGATTAGTGGTTTTGATATGCTCGACATCTTGCGCAGCACGACTGAAACCAAGAACACGAAGGTTGTTATGATGACCGCCCTGGGTCAAGCCGAGGATAAAGCCCGCGCCGATAAGCTTGGGGCTGACCGTTATCTGGTTAAATCGCAAGTTACCTTGGAAGACGTGGCCCGAGTCGTTCATGAAGAATTGGGTGATGGTACTCCGGCTGCGGCTGCACCTGCCACAGCTGGTACACCAACAGCGATTCCCGTAACGCCCGCACCAGCCCCCACGGCGCCAGCTGCACTATCAGCCATGCCCGTCACTCCAGCACCAACACCTGCACCAGGGGCCACACCACCCACCGTCACGGAGATGCCAGTGGCTGAACCGCCTGTCTCACCTGCGCCGACTGAACCCCCAGCCACACCTGCACCAGCGGCCGACCCTGTTCCGACGCCGCCAGTACCAGAGCAACCAGCGCCAGCCAGCCCACCGTCGCCCTCCGCCCAATCAGCTCAACAAGAACAAGACGTGGTTAAGGCTCAAATTGAACAGTTTGTGAACCAACCGGCTCCGGTGCCAGAGGCAGCCACACCCGCTCCCGAACCAAGTACCCCGGTGGCAGTTGAAGCTCCTCCAGCTAACCCAGCACCCGAAACCAGCGCTCCGAGCACCGAGCCCGCAGTGAGTGCTTCGTCATCATCACCAGAAATCATTACGCCCAATGCGCCACTAGAGGCAGCTCCAGAACCCGCCCCAATGCCCAAACCGGCCACACAAACTCAATCGACATCCCACACACTGGTCCTTCAGCCGATTAGTGATATGAGCAACAAGGGGCCTGATCTAAATGCCTTATTAGCGGCTGAGGAAAAGAAGCAGGCGGCCACTATGCCGCCGACTGGCGCCGTGCTTACACCGGGTGATGCACCAACAACACCACCTCCCGAGCCACCAATTCCGGCGGCCCCGAGCCCCAGCACCCCCCCAGGTGAAGTCTTAACTCCAGCAAGCGATGCTGGCACGCCGCCAGCCAACGATACAACTGATCCCAATAGTATTGCGCTCTAAAAGCTATCCGCTCGTCCTCAGTCGCGCTAAGCTATAGCTATGCGGATTAACCAGTTTGTTGCCTTAGCAACCGGCCAAAGCCGTCGTTGGGCCGACGCAGCAATTGCTCAACAACGCGTCCAGGTAGGAACTACTATGGCCCACCTAGGGCAAAGCGTCCCTCTGGCAGCCCAGGTCACGCTCGATGGGCAACCCCTCCAGCTACCCAGTAAGTTAACTATCATGCTCAATAAGCCAGTTGATTACGTCTGTAGCCGCAGAGGGCAGGGCAGTCAGACCATTTACGATCTCTTGCCTGCGGAGTTGCATCATCTAAAACCGGTTGGCCGCCTGGATAAAAATTCGTCTGGGCTTTTGCTGCTGACGAACGATGGGCAACTCGCTCAGCGTCTCACGCACCCCAGTTTTGGCAAAACAAAGCAGTACGAGCTAGAGCTTGATAAGCCACTAACCGATGTTGATCAAACTGCCGTACAACAAGGCGTCCGTCTCGAGGACGGTGTGAGTGCCCTACAACTCCAAGGGCAAGGTAGACACTGGACCGTCACCATGACCGAGGGCCGCAACCGCCAAATCCGTCGTTCCTTTTCGGCCTTGGGTTACAATGTCACCTCACTACAGCGAACGCAATTTGGAACCTATCAACTGGGGCAACTGGCAAGTGGCCAGTATCAGATGGTAGGTTGACTAAATTTACTACTTAGAAATATAAAGTCGAGCTATGTCAAATAGAGGCCAGCCAGTATAATAGCCTGGTTATGGCTAAGCACTTACCCATTGTCGCCATTGTCGGCCGGACCAACGTTGGTAAATCCAGCTTGTTTAATAGTGTCCTACGCCGGCGCGAGGCCATTGTGGCCAACGAGCCCGGTACCACACGTGATAAGGTGACCGCCAAAGCCGGCTACCAAGGCTCTGAGTTTTGGCTGGTAGACACGGCCGGCATAAAAGATCCCGCTGACGAGTTTGAGCTATCAATTCAGGACCAAATTATGGAAGCCGCCGAGGCAGCGGATGTTATTTGGGTGGTCATCGAGGCTCATATACCAATTACTGAGGAAGATCGCCGGGTCGCCACCATGGCCCTCAAAAGCCGCAAACCAGTCTTTCTGATAGTTAACAAAGCCGATAAAGCAGTACGGGCGACGGCGGCCGATTATCAGGGTCTGGGCATCAAGCCCATATTCATGACCAGCACTATCCACCACGAGGGGGTCGCAGACGTCCTCGACGAACTACGTCAGATCATTCCAAAAGTCGCTCAAAGAGAAGCTGATAATCAGTTACACATCGCCATTTTGGGCCGCCCCAATGTCGGTAAATCTAGCTTGTTTAACTCCTTAGGGCAAAAGCAACAAGCCTTGGTGGCCAGTCAAGCCGGTACCACCCGCGACATTAATCGAACTATTATCCGCTACCACCAACGAGAAATTGAAATTATGGATACCGCCGGAATTCGACGCAGCGGCAAAATTGAACGCGGTGTTGAGCACTTTAGTGTGCTCCGTTCGCTGCAGGCTATTGAGCAAGCCGATATCTGCCTCCTGCTTATGGATGTCAACGAGTTGGGCGTGCAGCTCGATCAAAAAATTGCCGGTCTCATCAAAGAAGCCGGGAAGGGACTTATTCTGGTCGTCAGCAAATGGGACTCTTTGGAGGCCAAGACACCATTCTCAAGAGATGAGTTGGCCGCTCAGTTACAGGCGGAGTTTGACTTCGTACCATGGGCACCGCTTATTTTCACCAGTGCCGTGACGGGCCAAAATGTCACTGATCTGTATGAACTGGCTTTGGCTATCGACCAACGTCGACGGCAGACACTCAAAACCACCGAGCTTAATCGATGGTTGAAGGCGGCGACTGATAAGCATCCACCGGCTGGACTGAAAAACCGATCACCGAAGTTAAACTACATGGTTCAGGAAACTGATAACCCCATACCAAGCTTTAAAATCTTTGGTGCTCATACCAAGTACTTACATTGGTCGTATCGCCGATATCTGGAACGAGAATTGCGTGAACAGTGGGACTACATCGGCTCACCCGTCCAACTCTGGTTCATCGAGAAGCATTAGCCTGAAGTTGTTTGAGTTTTATCGCGGTGAAACGTACCACCACCCAACGGAAATTCAACTTGTTCTACAACACCATTATGGATAGTAACTATTGAGAAATTTTGCGCATCCCAAGGTTCTATCTCGCTCGTCGGTGCTTTGATTCTATCTTTAGGGCAGAGCACGTGATCAACATACGTGACGTTTAATGCCGCGTCATTTATATTTCTTTCTTGCCACGACAGTACCGGACCAGTATCACAGCCTTCGGCTCGAAAGCCTTTGCCCAAAATAACTCTTTTCATTACTCGCTGGACACAATTGCCAGCCTGGGCACTACTGCAATCAATGCATCGCTCGCGATCAATCATAGCAACCTCCTCGTTTGTACTACTATAGGATTACTCCAGCTAAGTGTCAAAGCCGCTTGCTACTTGAGTAGGATTACTGAATACTTAATGCTATGGGTTGGTTTCTCAAAAAGTCGGAGCTGGGCAATAGCGCTCCGTTATATACGCTTGGGCAACAGCGTAGTTTGCTGCTGGTTGGGCTTGGTAATTTGGGCCGTGAATATGACGGCACCCGGCACAACATCGGCTTTGCAGTACTGGAAGCTTTTGCTACGGCTAATGAGTTTCCGGGCTGGGTTAATAAGAAAGACCTACATTGCCAGATAACGACAGCCAATCTCGGCGATAGCCGGGTGATCCTGGTTAAGCCGACAACACTCATGAATAAAAGCGGCCAGGCCGTTCAAGCGGTCCAGCAGTTTTACAAACTAGCTAATTCTCAGATGGTAGTCGTGCACGATGAGTTGGCTATCCCGTTTGGTCAAATTCGCACGCGTATGGGAGGAAGCTCGGCTGGCCACAATGGTATAAAATCAATCAGCGACCTCTGCGGTGAAGATTTTGGCCGAGTCCGAATTGGCATCCGCAGTGAGCTGGCTGAGAAGACCGACAGCAAAGACTTTGTACTAGGGAAGTTCAGTAAAGAAGAACAGGCTCACCTCAAAATGTTGACACGGGAAGCGAGCGCCATGATGAGCGAATATATTTTTAGCGGACAACCGTTAGTGGCGGAAACACGAAGCTTTCTATAATTTGCTCAGCCATTTCGGTAACCACTGCACCCTGAGTGGCAGCACGCGTAACTAAAAAGAGTCTCTAGCGGGCAAAGCAGTCCGGTGGACTGCTTTGTAGCCTCGAGCAAAGCGCCACTGCTTTAGTGAAAATCATCGTACGCCAGTCACACTAAACTGGGCACCATCCTGAACGCAAAGAACCTCTAGAGGGGGTGGGCACCGCTAGAGGTTCTTTCCGGGCTCGAACGTGTCAAGCCCACGTTACACCCTTCAACCCACCCGAGCGAAGCATCGATGTCCAAAACTCGTTAAAGACTCGTGCCGTCCACCATCAGCGGATCATCTTCGGGACTCGCTTTGAAATCGGGTCGCCTGAAACCAGGGGCCTTCAGCTGCCGAAACAGTTGAAGCGTTAAAGGGCATAATGTGTTTTAGAGCGCCTTTTCCGCTCGCGAGGAGGGAAAAAGCTTAGATAAGTGGAGGGTAACAACTTAACAAGCACGCTCTAAAACGTTGGTTCTCTCTAGATACCGAAGTAAACAGAGAGAATTGGGGGTATAAGGTGCGTAAGATTCCGCCGAGGCGGACTTACGGTTTGCAATTTTAGCAGTTTTGTTGTCCAGTGTCAATATTTTTCCATGAATTTGCTATAATTACAAAATGGATATAAAGAAGCATAAGCTTGTAGTACTGAGCTGCCGGAGCGACTGCAAAACATCCCTGATCCACCGCAAAGTTTGTTCGTGCTCGGGGAGCTCGAAGCCTTGCTGCATCGTCCGTGCCTGGCGGTAGTCGGGAGCCGTAAGGCGAGCCCTTACGGACAGCAGGTCACGGAGCAATTAGTGAGTGAACTGGACCGCGTCGGTGTCGTGATTATTAGTGGTTTGGCCATTGGTATTGACTCCATTGCTCACCGGGCGGCACTTCCGGCCCACGGCCAAACCATTGAGGTGC
>CAYTTW010000011.1:0-19104 GCA_964441005.1 uncultured Candidatus Saccharibacteria bacterium
ATCTGGTAAGACGGCCGTTACCATCGACACTATGATTAATCAATTCCGCCAAAAGACTGGGGTGATTAATATTTACGTGGCGGTTGGTCAGAAGCTCAGCAAAGTTGCCCGCACGGTTGAGCGCTTAAAACGCGAAGGCGTCATGGACCAAACCATTGTGGTAGCCACCTCGCCAGCTGATCCGGCTCCGCTGCTCTACTTGGCGCCTTATGCCGGTACAGCCATGGGTGAATACTTCCGCGATAACAAACAGCACGCCTTGATTATTTATGATGATCTTTCCAAGCACGCCGTGGCGTATCGACAAATGTCACTACTGCTGCGTCGTCCGCCGGGCCGCGAAGCCTACCCCGGTGATGTTTTTTACTTGCATTCACGCTTGCTTGAACGCGCCGCCAAGCTGTCGGATAAGCTCGGCGCTGGCTCGCTCACCGCCCTGCCCATTATTGAAACGCAGGCTGGAGACATTAGCGCCTATATTCCAACCAATGTTATTTCCATTACCGATGGTCAAATCTTTATGGAAACCAACTTGTTCTACCAAGGAATTCGCCCGGCTATTTCGGTTGGTTTATCTGTCTCGCGAGTTGGCGGTAATGCTCAGACCAAAGCCGTCAAAAGCGTGGCTGGCTCGCTGCGCGTTAACTTGGCCCAGTTCCGTGAGCTGGCCTCATTTGCCCAGTTCTCGACTGACCTCGATGCCGAGACCAAGCACCGTATTGAGCGTGGACAGCGCCTAACGGAGCTACTCAAGCAACCACAGTACTCGCCCATGAGTGTCTGGCAAATGTATGCGTTATTGTTGGCAGCTACCCAAGGTGCATTTGATGTCGTTCCGCTGGACAAAATTAAAGCTGCTGAAGAAGCTTTGCTGCACGAGCTTGACCGTGAACACAAAAGCGAAATGACCGAGTTGAATAAGGGTGACAAGCCCGATGATAAAATGAATGACCTGATTGTCGGCGTGGCCAACCAGATTGCGGAGAGCTACAAGCCAGAAGTTGAACAAACGGCGGAGGCAGAACCCAATGGCTAATACGATTACTCTGAAGCGGCGCATTGGTTCTGTCCGTAACACTCGCCAGATTACCAAAGCCATGGAGTTAGTGGCGGCCAGTAAAATGCGCCGCGCCCAAGAGTATGCCCAGAGAACCCGTCCCTATTATGAGCTAGCCCAACAAATTTTGACGCGCTTGGGCGAACTGACGGATGTCACCAAACATCCTTTGTATGCCCAGCGTCCCATCAAAACGCGTCTGCACATACTCGTTACCAGCGACCGTGGCCTAGCCGGCGCCTACAATAGCAACCTCTTCCGCCAGTATGTGAACGAAGTTCAAGACGATCGCCACCATCAGGTTCGGAGCCAAGCAATCCTAATCGGCAAACAGGGTGCCCATTTTGTCAGCCGCTTTAAAGATATTGAAGTCATTGCGGTCTACGACCACTTTGCCGAGCGACCAACTGCCAACGATATTCGTCCGCTGCTTAACACCATCATCCAAAAATATACGGCGCGTGATGTGGATGCCGTAGACATTATTTTTACTGATTACAAAACCAGCATCACTCAAATTGTCACCTCAATGCGCCTGTTGCCCGCCAGTAAACAGACCGTCGAGATTGATCCAGAACTAGAGCGAGCGGTATTTGAACCATCAGTTCAGGAAGTGCTCGATACGGTTACGGCGCGGCTGATTGAAGCCCAGCTCAATCAAGCACTGAGCGAATCACAGGCCAGTGAACAATCAATGCGCATGGTGGCCATGAAAAATGCCACCGATAACGCCAGTGACATTATTGATGATTTGACCCTGGAATTTAATACCGCCCGTCAGGCGGCTATTACGCAGGAACTCGCGGAGATCACCGGAGGAGCGGAGGCGATACAATGAGAGATAATGCTGAAATGTATGTGCCCTATCAAGCTACGGCAGAAGCAATAGCTACCGCCGATGAATCACCACGATTATTTTTATTGTCTCTTTTTCCAGACGCAACTTCAGAACAGATGGGTAGTTTTTATGCCTATACTACAGGCAAAATATTGGACGGCATTCATCTAGGGCTTAAATTACACGATGCTGATCCTATGAGCCCTTTAGATGCGTACAAGTTTGGAGTAGAAGAAGGATTTGACCGATCAGAGCAAAGAAAATCAGACAATGGAGGCAGTATATAATGGCGCAAGCGACAGCAGATAAAACAAGAGGTAAAATTAGCCAAATCGTGGGCGTGGTGGTCGATGTCGACTTTCCGGAAGGCACATTACCAGCTATTAATAATGCCCTACGTGTGCAGCACGGAGATCGGAGCATTATCTTTGAGGTCGCTCAACATTTAAGTGAAACTAGCGTGCGGGCAATTTCGCTTAGTTCCACTGATGGATTAGAGCGTGGACTGGCAGTTGAAGATACTGGTGAGGCTATTAGCGTGCCAATTGGTGAAGAGACACTGGGACGCATGTTCAACGTGGTTGGTGCGCCAATTGATAGCCAAGCCGACAAGTTTACAAAGCGGGCGCCCATTCACCGCACTCCCCCGCCGCTCATCGATCAATCGGGTGATGTCGAGATTTTGGAAACCGGTATCAAAGTTATTGACCTGATCGCCCCCATTACCAAGGGTGGAAAGGTCGGTTTGTTTGGTGGGGCTGGCGTCGGTAAAACCGTGTTGATTACTGAGCTCATTAACAATATTGCCAAATTTCACAGCGGCTACTCGGTCTTTGCCGGCGTCGGTGAACGGACGCGTGAGGGTAACGACCTCTACCACGAAATGAAAGAGTCGGGTGTGCTCGATAAGACCTCCTTGGTTTTTGGCCAGATGAACGAACCCCCGGGTGCGCGCCTGCGCGTTGCTCTTTCCGGTCTGACGATCGCCGAGGGCTTTCGCGACCAAGGCAAGGACGTCCTGCTGTTTATTGACAATATTTTCCGCTTTACCCAAGCTGGTTCAGAAGTCTCAGCCCTGCTGGGTCGTTTGCCTTCGGCCGTTGGCTACCAGCCGACGCTGCAGCAAGAAATGGGAGCTCTACAGGAACGCATTACCAGTACTAAAAAAGGTTCAGTAACGTCCGTCCAAGCGGTCTATGTACCAGCCGACGATCTAACCGATCCAGCGCCGGCTACGACGTTTGCCCACCTGGATTCCACCATCGTGCTGAGCCGGGCCCTAACCGAGCTTGGACTTTACCCGGCGGTTGACCCGCTGGATTCGAGCTCGACGATTTTGGATCCCGAAATTGTTGGCGAGGAGCACTATCAAGTGGCGCGTGAAGTCCAACGGGTACTCCAGCGCTACAAAGACCTTCAGGACATCATTGCTATTCTGGGCATGGAAGAACTGTCCGATGAGGATAAACTAACGGTATCGCGAGCGCGCAAAATTCAGCGCTTTTTAACGCAACCATTTTATGTCGCCGAAGTGTTCTTGAACACTCCAGGTAAGTACGTCAAGCTTGCTGATACCATCAAAGGTTTTCGTGAAATTTTGGACGGTAAGCATGACGACAAATCTGAGGCCGCCTTCTACATGAAGGGTGATATTGGTGAGGTCAAAGAGGCCTAGATGATTCACTTTGAGCTCGTCACCCTCGACGGCGTTAAGTTTGCGCAAGAAGTCTACGAAGTTCAACTGCCGACTCCGCTCGGCATTATTGGTGTCTACCCTAACCACATGCCGTTGGTCAGCACCGCGGTACCAGGAATCATTACCATTCGTCATAAAGAGGGTGACCCGGATGAGTTACTCGATTATTTCGCCACCAATGGCGGCGTGATTGAAATTGCTGGTGATACCATTCGGGTCCTGGCTGACGAAGCTGATCATGAGTCCGAAATTGATGCCGCCGAGGCTGAGAAAGCCTATGAGCGTGCCCAAGAACTCAAAGCTAAAGCCAAGGATCAGGTATCCCTCGAGCACGCCCAAACTCTCATTGATCGTCAAGCGGCCCGGCTCAAACTGGCTGGTCTCCGCCGTCATCGTGGCCGGCAATATAAATAGTCCTAAGCCGCCGCAGTATAGTCGGCCGGAATAACTTCAAGGCGTAACGCATCTGGCGTTTGTTGACCGCTGAGGGCTAAGCGTGTGGAGTGGCCCAGCAAGAGACTAGCGGCCTGTAATAGACGAGGATCGAGTTTTAATTCGGGCATTAAGCGCGGCAGAACCTCAGTGGTAATTTGCGGAGTATGTTGGTAGCGGTATAAACCACGTTGATTGTGGGCATTGGCATTACTGCGATAACCGGCCAGATCTATCACTAAAGCCGCTTCGTGATTTGGTGCATGCACACCCTCATGGATGGCGATGGGCGTATAGCGGCTTGTTCGTGTTTGGACAAAGTGGAGGGCGCCGCGATGGATGCCAAAGTCCTCGGGGACGTGGCGTTGCATAACCGCAATACCTTCAGCCGCCTCCTGCAAAGGCAGATTACTACCAGTAATCGACAACACACGACTAGCCTCGTCAACTACCCATTCGGAATTGGCGCCGAAGAGGACGGCTCCCAAAGCAGTGGCAAATTTACAATCTAGCGGGTTTTCACATTGCTTATGATCTGCTAATTCAGTTGGGTTGCCTTCCTTTTGATCGCTGCTGTGCTGATTGAGATCAATCCCAACAGCTAAGTGGTGAGCGCGATCAGATAAATCAGACGCATAATCAACAAACCCTTCGGGCGTGTAATCGTGCACAAATTGCTTTACAGCCCGATCGCCATGTTCAGCCGCAAACGTAATGAGTGAGGCGATGGCCAGCCCACTGGCTGCGCCAAAATAACGTCCTGGTGATACTTCGTGATCAAACCTTTGGCTGCGCTGCTGATAGTAGTCAACTGTTAGGCTTCGGTCATCGCCACAGTCGACAACTTGCAAGCCGGGCCCTTCGTTCAGGGGTGCCATTAAACCGTTGCTGACTCGCTCATGGACAGCTTCGAAAGTAATGACTTCAATAGGAGTGGTTGACTGATTCATACGCCTCTGTTAGACACAAAGATAGATAATACTTACTCTTTTGCTGACGCGCAAGATTGATTTCTAATCGTATTTATTGTAAAATAAAAGCAAGCATTTGTAAATAGCTTATGAGAAATCGTGAACCATCACCAACTGAGCAGTACCCTGAGCTGGCGCTGCCGAGCGACATTGATTTAGGAGGCTTGTTCTGGATTGAGCCGGCACGCCTAGGCACTGTGCGGGACATGATTAATAGCGCTCACCTGTCAACCATGACGTTGGGCGTTGAAACCAGACGCCAAGAAGCGCTGCCGATTGATGAGGTAGTAAAGCCTCTACTGCTTGACGAGCACGATCCCTTATTTGATGAACAGTCGCGGGCGCTGGAAGTTGGCTACATGTATGGCTCGCTGTTGACGAGCCCGCACAAGACTGATATTGCAACTGGAGAAAAAGATGCTGCCTTACCGATACCAGTCGATTTCGTGGCGAGTGTAGTACACGCCAAAACCGGACTTGATCTTGGTACCGAAAATGATAACTACAACTTTTTTATGTCGTTACGTGAAGCTGAAGTGGAGTTTACCGGCTCTGACATACTGGCCTACTGTCTGGCGGCCGCTCAGGACCACATGAGCAACTTGTTTTACGATTATCATAAAGGCGACGCTCCCCTTGCTAAAGCACAACTACTGCACCTGCAAAGTTTATTTTACGCAGGTGCCTTAGTCGGCGCTTTTGCGTACAGTACAGGTAAAATGCCAAAAACACCTATTGAGCTCGCGCGCGGCCGACGCAACCCTGTGGAGCTCGTGAGTGCTCGACTGGAATTTGACCATGACGATAATTTGGAGAACGCCGTAGATTATGCCTTGCGTAGCAAATACCATTTTGCCCCCGTCATAGCTCACCGTCAGAAGTGCTTAGCGATCATGCCGAATGGCCTCCAATTTGCGCCCAATGAGTTGTCTATGCCGATATTTATACCTGGTGTCACCGATGACACCGTCTCCTGCCTTGTGCCAATTAAGTCAGTTGATGGCCTCCTGATTGAAGACGAGAAATCAGATGGTAGTAAATCGATCAAATTAGTCAGAGATGCCGAAGGATACTTAGACAAAGCTGGCGCTGACGAAGGGTACAAGATCAAGGGAGTGGTACATAAAAAGAATCGTTTATGTCTCAGTGCCTACGATATTGCGCACCCCCATTCATTAGCAATTGATCAACTGATTCGTAAGACTTTTGGCTGGAAGCCCGGGGCGATTAATTACTGTAATGAATTGCAGTTATGGCAACAAATTGGCGTTCGTGAACCCGTCACGCGTATAAATCGTCTCATCCCGGCTGTCTTTGTCTTAGGGGTCTGGGGACAGGATGCCGTGCAATCAAGCATCAGTCCAAGCCATGAGTTTAAGCCAGGGTTTGACACAGTTGTCAGTACGGCATTTGTGGGTCTGTATGGTTTAGTCAATTACCTTGGCCGCCGCATTGATAATAAACGGGCTAAAACTATTACCCAATTTGATAAGATCTTGCAAGCGAAGTTGAATACTGTCACACCCGCCAAAGCGCAAAAAACGTGAGCTGGCTCACTTGCACAAAGGCGTAACTTTCGTTAGCCTAGGTACTGGCTACGATAACGGAGTAAACATGTTAAAGATTTCAATTGAGGTACTTGATGTGCCACTCGATCACTTGTTGACCAAAAAAAGTGGCGAGATAATTTTTGAACACGAGCCTGCTAAAATTTGGAATCTAGACGGTATTTCGCTCAAACGTCGAGAGGCAAAACAGCCATCGCTCAAACGGCGGGTTACCAAAGCTCTGCAGCCAACAAACCTCAATAATTATCTCGTAGTGGCTGACCCAGCGGCTCCCACCCGCTGTATCGATGGCCGCATTATTGAAGGCTGGGCCGACGATACTGCTATTCAAAATCGCCCCTTAGGTCCCAAAATTGCTGGCGGGACGCCCCACGCCGCGCTCACTCACCGGATCGTTGACGTTGATAACCTGCGCCGAAATCTGGTATTTGAAGAGGACATCCGTTACGTTATTCAGCAATATAAAGAAATTGGTATCGGTTTTGGTGGGCACGTTGATGATCATCAAAAAGGTTGGAATACCGGCTGTGGGGCGGTTGATAACATTAACTTAATCCTGGAGAAAGTGCAGCGTCCTGGACCACAGCAACAATTACGCGGCTTAACGCGCCTCATTATGGGTGACGCCTACAATGGTCCAAAAATTGGCAATGAAGTTATTGGCCGGATGTTGTTTCTTGACTCGGTGAAGCCCTCGTACATGCCACGCGCTGGCGGCACTGCGAGCGGCGAATTTCTGTACAAGAAGACGATTGTCGAAACGCTACGGGCCCAAGCAACCTCAAATAAAGAACCAGTTGAGAAGCTGACTGGTCCGCATAACGAAGTGGCGGTCGTACTTAACTTTGTGAAAGGGATGACGTTTGATACTGATCGATTTGGTTTCGATAATCAGAACGAAATTCAAGTTTTTGGCTGGGACGTTTGGGAAATATATGAAGAGGCCGCCAGGCTGTATCCGTATGACATGTATGCCGATATTGAGTCACAGCGTGACTCGGTGTGGAAGCGTATAAAACACGTTACAACACGGACACTTTTGGGTGTGGCAACAACAATGGTACTCACTGATGGTTCACTCCGCGTTGTGCTTGTAAAATAAAATCATCCTTGCACAACTTGCAAAAGTCTTTCAGGGTAGCTACTATGAAAGCATATTAATTTGGAGGGTTTTATGTTCGGTAGAACCAAAATTGCCATGCTGGTGGCAGAATTCTTAGGTGCGGCCTCACTCACGGCCGTGTTACTAGCTGTGAGTAAATCGGGTGTTGGCTTTTCATTTTTTGTAGCCAGCGCCGTGGGCCTGACATTTGCCCTACTATCATTGGTCTTCGGGGCGGCCAGTGGTTCACACTTCAATCCCGCGCTAACAGTTGGTTTGTGGACGGTCCGCAAAATTCAAACTACCCAAGCAATTGTTTATTTGGTAGCACAATTTGGTGGTGCGGTTGTGGCTGGACTGCTCTACACTTACTTAGCAAACCAAAAGCTTGTCAATGTTGCAGCCAAGCATTTTGACTGGCGAGTCTTAGTAGCTGAGCTGGTTGGGGCATTCATCTTTACGTTTGCCGTCACCGCTGCAGTCTATGAAGGTCAACGCGGACTTAAGTATGCCGCCACGGCCGGTGGTGCCCTTTTCCTCGGGATGCTGGTGGCAAGTCTTGGTTCGAACGCCTTAATCAATCCAGCGATTGCGGCGGGGATTAAATCATGGGATAAGGCCTACGTGCTTGGACCGCTGGTAGGTGGTTTAGTTGGTCCAAACTTGTACGCACTGCTGTTTGCACCAAATGGCATGGGCGAGATGCCAGCCGTAGCCGCAGTGGTACGGGCCACAGGTTCACGAGCTATGGTTGCGCCTGTCAAGCGACCAGCTTCTCGCGCTCGCAAAACGACCCGACGGACGACCCGCCGTCGTTAGAGAAATTAGTCCAATAAAAACGCCTCCCAGCAGAGGCGTTTTTTAATGCCTTTTGGCAATTGCTATAAATAGCAGAGCGATCAGAGCGACAAAGGCCAGCAGCACAATAAGTAATACAAAGCCCAGGTAATTAAGCCAGTGAACCGGTGGTTTTGATGCGCCTGAAGCTTTAAGGTCAGTCAATTGACGAAACACAACGGCTTGTCCGCCCATTCGCAGCAGCGGGCCAATGACGGGAATAATACTGGCCGCCGTGGTCATACCAAAAATTTCCAGTAAGTGATCTTTGGTGAGTTGTTTGATGTAGCGCACCGCGTCAAGCCCCTTCAGATCTTTTTCAAAAATTGCCAAGTTGACCATCTGATAACGCAAAGCAGCCCTAATACCCGGGATTATAAATAGCATTGAACTGCCGATAATCTTTCCAATCACGACTAATTGAGCAAAGAAAATCGTGCCAAACTTTTGCATCACGGCGTTGAG
This sequence comes from uncultured Candidatus Saccharibacteria bacterium, assembly GCA_964441005.1. Classification (GTDB taxonomy): domain Bacteria; phylum Patescibacteriota; class Saccharimonadia; order Saccharimonadales; family CAYTTW01; genus CAYTTW01. Next base: position 8,967 of record CAYTTW010000011.1, read on the forward strand.
TGCTTCGCGAAATGAGGTTGACTCATTCCGGCTGGTTTTCCACGTTACATAACTGACAAAGCCGCCATACAGTGTGGCCCACACCAGTATGATGCCAAACACAATTGCAAAGATAACCAAGAAAATCAGAATAATAGCTCCGGCGTGGCTAGCTAAATCGTGCGCGTTAAAGGGCGCGGATTGGTTGGTGGTGGCTGGTTGGCGGCGGGTAAATACTTGGCCAAACCCTAGTACCACATTAATAATCAGCAGTACAATCGCAAGATTTTGATTGTAATGAAAAAGATTATCGAGGCCTCGAAACGCAACTAAGAATGGGTTTGATTCATAACCTGGGTGCTTAGGAGTAGCTGAGGAATGAGCCATAGCTACACTGTATCACGGCGTATATCTTCTTCAAATGCTTGCAGACTCGCAAAATCAGTGCCGTAGTGATCCACGTCGGGAAAACGCAGCTGCATAATACAGTGCCACACAACAACCATCAGCGCTTTAAGCTCCAGTTCTTCATCTGCTGATGGCGGCAAGGTTAATTGACAGTAGACATCGCGTCGACTGGGTTCCACAAAAGCAACCTGCAGCTCAAATGTTTTAACGCTACTAAATTCTGCACTCTGCTGAAACAGGAGTTGATAGAACAGCAATTGCTGTCGAAAACGGTGCAGCTTTTGGCGATAGTAATCCTCGGTCACCCGCCAGGAATTAAGCGCCCGGCCAGTTTTAAAATCAGTCACCGCCAACTTCTCGCCGGTCTGATAAAAATGATCGACAGTTCCAGTTAGCTTAAGGTCGCCGTAGCGTACGGTCTGCGACAGGAAGCTATATTCGGCCTGACCGCCGCGCACCAGTATTTGGCTGTGGTCTAAAAACTGCATGACAGTGGCAATAATATCGGCCCGGCTCTCGCGGCTAATATTTGGCATAGTTTTGCGCAAAAAGGTTTGAAACTGGTTTGCCGTTGGCAGTTTAGACTTTTTATTGAGTTGTTCCTGAGCAAATCGCAATGCCTGGTGCACCGCGCTACCAAACAAAGCTTCAGGGTGGGCAGCTTCCGGTATGCCCAGCAGATTATGTACGACAAACTGGGCCGGCCCGCCATGAGCAATGTTCAAAAACGTTGTTAAGTGCGAGGGGCTCAGATGATATTGGTCTAGTAGCGGCTGAATAAGTTGGCGCAGGTGTTGTCGCTCCGCCTCGCTGGTCGGTAAGTACCAGCGCTGCCATGTAGTCTGGGGTGGTAATTCAGTTTCTGGCACTGCCGGCCCCTGATGATCAATTGATTGCACATCTTCTAAGCCAATAATATCTTCGTTCGGCTTGCCGGTGCGGCTAATCTGGCTTTTGATAAGGACGAGCTCGCGTTTAGCCCTGGTCATGACCACGTAGAGCAAACGCAGGCGATCGTCCAATGTCTGCTGTGGTGGCTCAATGGCTTGCCAGCCGGGCGGCAAGCCGATAGTGTTTGTTCGACCACGTTCTTTAAACCAGGTATAGGCATCGGCATGCAGGACGTAGACCCGATCAAACTCTAGCCCCTTTGATTTATGAGCGCTCAATAATACGACGGGTGCGCCTTCATCACCTTTCACAACTTTATGGCTTAAGTTGATGCCCGCCTGCCGGCACAAGCGCACATAATAGAGTACATCGGCGAGCGTCAAGTCTTCACGGCCTAGGTAGGTGGCGGCGTGGTTATATAACGCTTTAATAAAGCGTTGCCTATGCCATCGTTTTTGTTTGGCAATCGTCTCGAGAGAGCCAATGGCGTCGGATGGATCAACAAGCTTAATAAATGCCTGCAAAGCCTGGTACGCAGCTTTGAGATGTTCGTTCTGGCTCTTGGCCAAAACTTCCCACCAATTTTGATGGTGCTGCTTGGCGGTCACAGCTATCGACCACGCATGGGCTCGATTGAGACCCAGATTATCAAGGGTCACTAATTCCGGCAGCAGATAGCTACTGCGATATAACTCGTCCTTCGTAACCGCGAGCGCCAGATCAGCGTACATTAAAATAACTTGCAGCCTTTGATCCTTCAGAATGTCTTCGCGCCCTTCGTAATAGTAATCAATACCCGCTGTATCGAGCCGATCGGCAACGGCTTGTAAGTAACGGTGTTTTGGGGCAATAATTGCCAACTGTTCACCACGTTTGGCGAGCCTGGCGTCAGTAACCACTTTAGCTAACACCGCTATTGGCGAAGGAGTGGCAAACATCACGGGTTCACGAGCTGGGTAAGCTACTCGCGAAGAGAGTGACTTATCGATATCTTCATAATAATTTTCAAGACGGTTTTGTCCGGTCTGGATGACCGAGCGAGCGGTGTTGAGGATGGGCTGCGAGGAGCGATAATTATCTTTGAGTGTTACGACTGTGACATCGCGCCACTTTTCGCGGAAGTGTAACATAACATCGCCCAGCGCTCCTTGAAACCCATAAATGGCTTGATCATCATCACCGACAACCATGACATTGGGTCGATTTTCATTAACGCGGTTACTGGCAATCAGCGTAATTATTTGCGCCTGTGCCGCGTTGGTGTCTTGATACTCATCGGCTAAAATGTATTGAAAATTCTCTTGGACTTCAGCCAGCAGCGTTTTGTTGTGACTCAGTTTTTGCAAGGCATAAAGGATCATATCATCGTAGTCGTACAGTTTTCTTTTTTGTAGTTCGCGTTCATATAACTCGTAGAGTTCGCTCAGCGCCTCAAGCTTTTTTAGTTGATCCTTTGGCTTAAAGTACAGCTGACTATCCTCGCTCGTAAACCAATGTCTTTTAAACGCACTGAGACTGGCTGTTTTGCCACTGCTCAGCGCGTTATCGAGCGCACTACGCAGCTCATCCAAACAGCTGCGACCAAGCTCCGGCGCTTCTGTTTGGTCCCCTAGTATATCGGCCAACTGATGCTCGAGGCTGGCTGCTGATTTGGCCGACAAGCGCCCGAGCTGGTTAAAAATTTTAGTGAGTTCCTTGCCCACACTTTGACACCACGCCGCATCGGCCGTAACTTGGGCACTGGCTTGTACCGGTGTAATCCCCGCTTGCTTTAACTGGCTAATGCGCGTCGCCGCATCGGCTTGATACGTAAATTGCCCGTAGGCTTGTTTGGCGAGTGCGTTGCTTCGCAGTAAATGCTCAAAGCAGGTGCGCATGACTTCGTATAAGGCTAGATCATCAGCCGGTCGAAAGTTGGTTAATTCACCGAAGTGCTCGCTAAAACGGCCAATTAAGTAGTTACCAAACCCGTGAAAGGTATGTACCTGGACCTTTTTAGCGGATCGCCCAAGCAATTGACCCAGCCGTTCACGCATAGCAGATTGGCCTGATTCAGTATAGGTAAGGCACAGAATGTTGTAGGGGTTGACATCAGTTTTTTGCAAAATATTGGCTACCCGCAGACTGAGTAGCTGTGTTTTGCCAGTGCCAGGTCCGGCAATAACCAGCACTGGTCCCTCGATGGCGTCGACTGCCTGGCGTTGAGCCGCATTCAGCCGCCGATACTCCTCCTGAAAACTTCCCATTAACAGTAATTGTAACGTGTTTTTGCTTAGTTATCCACAGTTTTTAAGGAGTAGCTTATTCAGATAGAACGGCTTCGGCAGCGCGACGGCCAGCAATCACCATACCTTCCATACTACTCATATACGTCTGATTGGTATGTCCACCGGCTAAATAGAGACCAGCCAGTGGCGTTTTTTGTGGCCGACGCTTGGGGTTAGAGCCCGGACTGGCTCTGTAAGCACCGTGGGCGTCAGCGACTTTTTGACAGGAGACAACCTCCGGTAAGCTACCGAAACCCAAGCGCTCCAAATCGCGCTGGACGTGGTTGAGCAAGGCAGCAGGGCTTTTTGAGATATTCTGTTCAGGATTGGCCAAAACAATTGATACATGCGTAATGTCTTCGCCTTTATCTGGTTCGGTTTCAGCTAAACAGGCAATGATAGTACCAGGTGCAAAGATCAAACGTTCATTACCAATATAGGGTTTGGTAAGAGCCAGTTGCAGTGATAAGCGGGCCTGACTTTCCAGATCAAATAACGGTTTGAACCACGCCTTTGTCTGGAAGGGTTTTAGGAGCCACTGCGCAGGCGTGAGCGCGGTGGCCACAATGACAGTATTACTTTCTATATCGCCCCATTGGGTCCGAACCGTCCAACGCTTCGTTTTAGTATTTTGCTTCAAGTGCTTCACGACGACATCCGTAAGTACCTCTGCCCTTTTGGATTCAAGGTAACGGCGCAGCGGCAGTATCATGCTTTGACCAACACCACGCTTAAAGGTTCCGACGTGGATGGGGTCAGGGGCCGTCAGCACATGGTTGAACATTTCAAAATAGGCATAAGCTGAGCATTCGTCTGGTGACAAAAAGTAGAAACTGTAAGTTAATGGCGAGTAGAGGCGCAGACCAGTCTCGGGGCGCACCTTGTGTCGCTTGGCTAACTGGGCGACGGACAGCTTGTCTAGGGCCGATGGGTTTTTCCCCAGCTCAGCCAAGCCCGCTGCCACAAAATTAATTGTCGGTTCAACTTGATCTGGTGGTAAAAAGTTGGGGTCACTGATCATCTGTTGGCTCTTAACCGGATCGTTGCTAGCACTGACATCAATATCGACCGCCGCGCCACCATCAGGCAAACGGATTTCAATATGGCTATCCCAATGTAAGATGTCGTCTACATCAATCTCAGCCGCTTGCATCAACTGTGGAAGTTCTTTATAGAAGCTGTAATAACGGTGTAATCCAGATTCATACCAGACACCGCGATCGGTCCAAGAACTAGTTCGACCTCCAAGCACCGAACTTGCTTCGAGCACCTGCACATTTTTGTTGTTATCGGCCAGTGTTGCTGCACAGGATAAGCCCGCTAGGCCGCCGCCGATGATAATCGCATCAAGTTTTTTCACGTTCTCCCATCTGTCACACCAATAACTTCAGATTACTATAGAAGCAAATAATGCAAAAATCTATTAAAAAATTATCGTGGGCGGTAAAATGCCTGTAGGTAATTGTGAAACTATTCAAACAGTTCCTCAAGTCATATCGCAGCAAAACCTTTTCCAAGGGTGAGATCATTTTATTTGAAGGTGAGGAACCCACCTGTGCCTACGTCGTCAAGCGAGGCATAGTCAAGACCTATAACATCACGGCTGATGGTCAAGAAAAACCTATTTCCTTTGATAGTGAAAACGAGATGTTCCCCCTGGGGTGGGTATTTTATAAACTAAAATTGTCGCAGTATTACTATGAAGCATTTACCGACTGTGAGTTGTACTGTGTGCCGCGCGACGATTTTTTGACTCAAATTCGGAAAGACAATGATCTGCTCTTCACCCTGTTTGAAGACTACGTCAAGCATCTGCTAAACATTCAAATGCGTCTTAATGCGCTTGAGCAATCCAAAGCCGCCGATAAGGTGCTACACATGATGCACTTTTTGGCGCTGCGCTTTGGACGGGAAATCCGTGAGCATGTAGTCCAAGTTCGTCTCCCACTCACCCAGCAAGATCTGGCCAACTTTATGGGTCTGACGCGAGAAACGACCGGCATTGAACTAAAGAAACTGGAAAAAGCGGGCGTTGTCCGCTATAGCCGCCAAACCTATATTATTCATACGAATAAATTAAACGAACGGCTTGATGAAGACTATGATCAAGGGCGGCTTCAGGATGGGGCTGAACAGATTGTAAGAGGGCGGGGTTCGTAACACAGAAAGAGAGCGGATATTGTGCGAGCCGCTCTCTTACGTCTAGCAGGTTGGCTAGGCCATATCGTGGCGAATTTTTCGCCAGCGACGCATTTGTAGCCGTTCGGCTTTGCTGCGCCAGTCTTCGTCGTCAAAGAGCTCCTCAAGATCGAGTAGATCCCTCCGCGACACCCTGCTGAAGATGTGGATTTTTTTCATTAATCCGCCTCCCCCTTACTTGGCTCATTAAGCATATGCTTTATCCAGATAGTGAACTGTGAATTTTCTCACAAAAAGTCATTTTTGCTTATGCTTGGCAGACCAAGCCTCACTCATTTTGGAAACAATTCGTCCGCCACTCGAGGCCAGCTGGCTAATGCCCTCAAATTTTTCCTGAATGTGACGTTGAATGGTAACAATTTTGTTACGGATGACCAACACGGCCGCCAGTAGAACGATAATCAGTATAAGCATAACGCTCATAAAAACGATACCAAGAATGTAAAACGTATCCTGCAAAGTCATAGTAATCCTCCACTAACTGTTGGTACTATAGCTAAGCTGGCTAACAATTACTATGAAAAATACCACTACAGCTGGTGCCGCATCTGCTACCGTGGCCCTATTGGGCTAATCTTTGAATGGTTGCATTAATTTGTGCAACGCACGGACGGTATTGGGGTTACGAACAGTCATTTGTTTGTACATATTTGAACCAATAATTTTAAGGACTTGACCGGGGCGAACTTTGTCTCGATCAATACGCCAAACTACAGCTCCTGGGTAATACACCACATCTTCTATGGCTGGGTTAAAGGGAATACTTTTCAAAATTGCCTTGTTATCGATCTCCGGCGCTAAAAACATAACGTCGCATTTCATAGTTTGGTCATTCACCCATTGATCCGGCAGGCTATTAACTAATTTTTCAATTTCTTTGGCACTTCGCACAATAACTTTGACGGGAAAACCGAAATGGCGCTCAATCGCAGCCTCGATGCGCCCGGTAAGTTTAGACAGCGATTGCTCATCACTCACAAAAATAACATTGCCGGAGTTGATGTATGTCTGGACGCCTTCAAAACCAAGCCGTTCAAAGACCTGTTTCAATTCGGTCATGGCCACTTTGGTTTTGCCACCAACGTTAATGCCGCGCAACAGGGCTAGGTAGGTCATCATTGGTAGTATAAGATCAGGTTCCTCACTCACCAAATCCATTGAACTATTGGCGGGCTTGGCGAACTAAACCCAGGGTCCGGTTGTCAAGAACTTCTAGGAGCTGTTCCGTTCGTTTATCAAGACGTTTGGTAAAGCGGTTCGGCCGCGGTTTGGAGCGTTCTTTCAGTAGCTCATCAATGACATTGATCTCATAAATTTTAGGTTCTTCCTTGGTGGCCAAATCGGTCATGACCCACACCACTGATACATCATCGTCAATGTAATCACTTAGATCTGATTTATCATGACTTCGAAAGTAAATTTTATAACCGCGTTCGATAGCCAAGCCCGGATGCTGCATATGAACATCGACATCCCAGGGCTGGACAGTGCCTCCTTGAGCGGCGAGCTGCAATTGAGACAATTCAAAGACAGCTGGTCGTGCCGACCACTCGGCAGTTTGCAGCGTCTCCACCTGGTAACGTAGCAGTAAACCGAGCCCGCTGGCTTTGTTTAAGGCCGAGATAAGCTCGTTACGTTGCCTGGTTAACGCTGGATCTGGTACCACGTCACGCAACACCAATTCTCGGCAGCGTGGCACAATATCACGTAATCGGGCCAACAGATCCAGGTACACGGCATCAACGATCTCAATTGGGCTAAGACATTTTTCAATCATGGCATCGGAAGCAAGTGGCAGACAAGCAAGATACAGGTTTGCCATAATACCGCTGGCCGTCGGTAGTCCGTCGGGCTCTTGGGCCAAGATGGTTTCAAATGCTTCACGGGCTTGGGTGACACAATACTCGCCCGTTAACGGATTAGGATGAGCTATGCCAATACCTTCATAACCAATACCGGCTGCCACCCAGGCCATTGGCTCTGGTTGCTGACGAAAATTTTCAACGAGTTCAAAACACGCACTAAAATTTTGCTCACCACTGACTTGGGGAACATCCATGCTCATGATAGCCCTCCGCTACGCTAAAACATGATACGCTAACGCCGTCCAATTTTACACAGCGCTGCGTTGGTTAACGACTAGTTTAACGCTGTTCGTTTTCGGCAGCACGTTCTTGAACGACCCGGCTAATGTGCTCACGTAAACGGGCCCGCTGACTACGGATACTGGCCGCTTGCTGGATGGTTTCATCAGAACAGGTGGCTAAATAGGCCAGGAGTATTCGCTCTGGATCCATGAATTTGCGGGTAATTTGTCGATCACTGAAGAAACTGACCAAGAAGGCTTCAGTTATTTGCGGCAGACGTTGGACAACCTCGTGACCGGAGGCCCCCAACTGCAACATGGTGCTGTGGTCGGGATTGTCCATAAGTTCGGCTAGCTGAGACGAAGCCCGGGCTTCAAGATCATGATAGTTCTCACCCATGGTGCCTCGACGGGCCCGACGGTTGGCCCGTGCATCGTCACGCTGCCGCGAGTGATTTATGCGATGACCTTGAGCGTTACGAATTTGTCGCACCGGCGGGGTGGTTTGATTTGGAGCGGCAATGAGTTGTTCGCCAAAACTACCACCGCTGGCGTCAGGTCGTTCAATAAGGACGCGTTGGATGCCAAGCTCGTACTCCACTTGATCCACCGGCGCTTCCTGGGCGCCGGCCGCGGTTTCGGCCGAAAGTACACGAGTTACCGGAGCCTGCAGGGCCTCTTCAAAGCGTCCACGAGAGTCCTCTTCGGTCAGGATATTAAACAAATAGTCGACGATTGGCCATAATGGATTGCCTTTATCTGAGTTCATGAGCTCTTCAAGCTCTTCGGGGTTTTGGACTAAACTGCGGAGTCGCTCGTAAGCAATGTCACGCTGCTGTGCATCAAGCTCTTCCGGACCCTGTTGAGCAATAGTGTCGGCCGCACGCAGGGCTGCCACTATGGCGGCGCTTAAGACTGGCAGCTGTAAGCGAACCAGCAAATTGGTGCGCTCGTAAATAAAGGCAGCGACGATGTGTGCTCGATGAATCCGTTCGGCCATGTCCCGCTCGCGTTCGGTAATATCCTGGGCATGCTCCATCCAATAGCCCAGTGCCTTTTGGCTACCCGGTTGGTCAACCCGATGGAACGTAAACAGGTCACCCATGCCAGCCCGGCGTAAGCCAAGCTTCAGCGATGACATAGTGTTGCTTAAAATGTTTTCCGCGGATTTCAGTTTTTGCAGTTCTTCTGGTGTGTAAATACCTTTGGCCAAAAGTACTTCATCGGTAAATAAAGCGTCCGGTGATGTCCGCTCCATGATGTTCATAACCATGCCTTCTTTGCCACGCAGCAGCTTGCCATTAGGCAATTTGTAGTAGGTAAGCTGCTCCGTGCCTGAAGCCTCGTCAAGTACCTCAAGGGTGATGCTAAAATCGGGATTGAGCTGGTAGTAACGAATCTTGGCCATATCCTTTGGTTTCTGGGCCAAGACTAGTGATCGATTGTGATACATTAGGTCATTGGCCAAGAAATCACCAATCTGCGTATACCAACGATTGGTGCTGTATTCCTGTCCCGGGGCGATAGCGTCCCAAATTTGAGAAGCCACAAACCGTTCCTCGGGGTGTGCCGCTAAAAATTGCAGCGCCGACAACCGCAAGCCGTTGATCATTTCCTCTTCCTCGGCACTTTGATTCCCGGCCGCGAGCTTGCGGCGCATACTTACTGCGGATTCATCATTGAGCATCAACACACTGTCTTTGGTGTAGGCCTTAATGTGCAATGGTTTTGGGTAGATATCGGCTTCGGGTGTGCCACCAACCTCGCCCTGAGCGGGCCCTGGGGCCGGCGCCGCAACATCTTCAGTTCGCTGGCGAACCTGTAGTACACGAGCCAGGGTGCGACAGATAAAAAAGCCGGTGGCAAAATTTCTATTATCCTCGCTGTACTGCTCTGGTTCAGGCACAGCTGCTAGGCGGGCTTCAATTTCAGCTTCGGCTATTAAACCGTCGCGGTACGGCTTAGTCTCCCGAATGCTTTGTATGATGCGGCGTTGGCGTTCAATATTTTCATCAACCACGGGACTCAGAACAGGGATAAAATCTGCAGCTGCCCGCTCTTCCATAAGCTCCATAATAACCACGGCTTGGGCTTGAGCATCGGTATAGATGTCAGCCGTCGAGGGATCTTGATCAATGGACGCTTGAAAGTTAGCCCAGCTTTGATGAGCTTCGCGATAAGCTTTAGCGTATTCTCCGAGTTCTAGCATAGTGACATATATTTTAGCTTAATTTACTCGTTACGTCAATTTTATTACATGAGCTTATAACGTATAAACAATAGATAGTTTACTGAGGCGCAATAAGTT